>JAGOCV010000311.1 GCA_017998575.1 Burkholderiaceae bacterium | reverse complement strand
CGCCCGACACGCCACCCACGGTGAAGCGTGCCTGGCGCTGCCCGTGGCTGCCGGCGTTGACCAGCACTTCGTCGGGCCCGCCGTCGCGCGCTGTGGGCGAGACGAAGTTGATGGCACCGCCCAGCGGGCTGGCGCCCCAGGTGAGGGCATTGGCACCACGGGCCACCGACGCGCGCCGCATCGACAGCGGATCGACATCGCGGTTGTGGTTGTTGCCGTCGGCCGCCGTCACGGGCAGGCCGTCGATCAGCAGCTTGACGCCGTTGCCGTCGTAGTTGGTGGCATCCAGATTCGAGCCGCGGATCGACAGGAAGGTGGAGTCGCCCGTCATGCCGCTGGCGGACCAGACGCCGGGCGTGTAGCGCAGCATGTCGTTGAGGCTGGTCACGTTGCGCTGGCGCAGTTCTTCGCCTTCGATGACGGTGACGGCACCGGGCGTGACGCTGCGTTCGGCCTCGGTCTGGCGGCGCGACTGGTCGCCCTCGCGCTCGACCGACACGGTGATCGGCGGCAGCGATGCTGCGGCGGGCGCCTGGGCGTGCGCGAGCGCGCAGGTGGTGGTGGCGAGCGCTGTCGCCACCATGCGGTTGATGTGATGCATGAAAAGTAATTCCGGCTGAACGATGACGGGCCACGCCGTGGCGCCCCGCAAGGGGCGCAGACCGTGGCGATGCCGCCCGCTGTGGCGGGCGAGGGAGGGCGTCAGTCGTGCGCCGGTGGCGCGTGCGCGGGTGGCGGCGCGGCCTGGGGCCGTGTCGCGGGGTGGGGCACGGCGGGGCGGGGTGCCTCGATGCCCGCGATGCGCAGCGACGTGACCACGCCGGGCTGCTGCGGCTGCAACAGGTGGCCGGCGGCGCACATCGCATCGCAGTCCATGAGATGGTCTGCGGCAGACTTGTCGCCGCCGTCGAGCGCGGCGCGCAGATCGGCCGGCAACAAGGCCAGCGCCGCCTGGGCCGATGCGGGGTCGCCGCACCAGATCTGCCCGCCGCCACCGGCGCCGGACATCACCGATGCATGCACCACCGGCAGCAACGCTTGCGCCAGCCATGCGAGCATGACCAAGGCGAGTCGGAGGCGGGATGTGACTATTCGCACGGCGGACCGCATTGTAGGCAAGGCCGCTACTGCAGTGGATCGGCGGTCGGGATCCGGTGCGATACCAGCGCGCACAGCCGTGCTGGTTTCGCCCGATTGCCGCACGCCGGCGCGAGGGCAACACTGTGCCGATGCAAGCGCAGGGCATTCATCTTCAGGGGGCTGCGGGCGATGAAGCGCAAGACTGCGCCGCGTTGCGCCATCGCCTGACGCACCTGGGACTGCGCGATGCCGTCGCGCCGGTATCGCAGACCGCCAGCGGTGCCCGTCAGTTGACGCTGCACTCCGACGCGCTCGCCCGCTGGATGCCCGGGTTCGACACCCTCGATCTCGCGCCGCGCCTGGGCGCCGATGGCCAGGCGCAGGGCGAGGCGCTGGAGCGCGAGATCCTCGTCGCCATGCTGGGCGCGCCCGTGCCCTTCGTGTTCCCGAGCGTGGACGAGCTGATCTCGCATGTGCGCATGCGTCAGGACATCGTGCAGGCCGCGCGCCGGACGGCGCTGGCCTTCGAGACCGAGGCGGCCGAGCGTCCTGCCGACTGCTGGGTCTACCGCGAATCCTCGGGCTTCACGCTGGTGCCGGGCCACCGGCTCGAAGATGCGCTGGTGAAGGCGACGCAGCCCGAGGCCACGGGCCGGCTCTATTCGTTCTCGTGCTATCGCGCCACCGAATACGTGATCCTGCTGGCGATCGCGCGCGAGCTGGCGCGCTCCAACCAGCCGCTGCTCGGCGCGCTCGAAAGCGATGCGCGGCAGCGCGCGATCCGCTCGGGCGCGTTCCACGACACCTTCCTGTACGAATACGGCGCGATGGATGCGCCGCTGCCGCCGCGCTACTACGTGCCGGGCGACCGGCTCTGGTTCCGCAATCCCGACGAGCGCTCGGCCGACGTGGCGGGCTTCGAGGGCTCGTGGGTGTTCTACGAAGGCGGCGGCCGCTTCAGCAATTTCTGGAAGCGCGACGCACCGTTCACCTTCGATTCCAAGTGCGTGGAGATCTATCACTGGCGGCACGGCGTGCGCGAGGGCGCGGGCGGCGCCGGGGCCACGATGGACGAGGACGAGGTCGCGCGGCGTGTCGAACGTTCGATGCAGGATCCCGAGGAAGTGAGCCGCATCCTCGCGCGAATGCAGCGTCTGCGGGACAGCCGGGGCGTGTACGCCGAGGGTGGCTGCATCGACACCTCGCGCGAATACCCCCGCAACGTGCGGCCAGGCACGGCGGACATCGTGTTTCCGCCCCCGGCCTAGGGCGCCGCGCTACATCAGGCCGGCCACCACGTTCACCGACAGGGCCAGCACCAGCATGTTGAAGGCGAACGACAGCATGCTGTGCACCAGCGTCAGGCGGCGCATGTGGCGCGAGGTGACCTGCACGTCCGACACCTGCGATGTCATGCCGACCACGTGCGAGTAATACATGAAGTCGAAGTAGTCCGGATCCTGTTCGCCCGGAAACTGCAGGCCGCCGCCCGTGGGCGACTTGCGCGCTTCTTCCTGGTAGTAGCGGTGCGCATACCGGAAGGCATAGAGGCTCTGGATCATCAGCCACGAGCAGGCCAGTGCCAGCAGCGACAGCGCGATCTCGGCCACGCGCTCGCTGCCGTCGCGGCCCGAGGCTCGCAGAAGCATGGCCGCGATGGCCCCCAGACTGGCCAGCACGGCCGCCATCATCACGAGGAAGATCACGATGGCGCTCTGGTCTTGCGCCTGCGCGCGTTTGCGCACCTGACGGGCATCCGATGCCAGGGCCAGCCACCAGGCCAGCACCAGATACACGGTGGCGCCCGCGCACCACGCCAGCAGGCCGCGCACTTCGGGGCTCAGCGCGGACGGGGTGACCAGTACCGCCACGCCCACCAGCGCGCCGTAGGCAATGCGGCGCAGGCCGGTGGTCTGGGAGAAGTGTTTGCGCATGGCGACGATTGTGCGCCGCACCCCGGCGGGCAACGCCTAACGGATGTTGTCCAGGAAGTGCATGTGCCGCTGGTACTGATCGAGCACGTCGTGGATGAGGTCGTCGTGGCTCCAGCCCATCACGTCGTAGTCCTGCCCGCCTTCGCGCAGGAAGACTTCGGCGCGCCACGACATGTCGTCCTGCGCGCGGCGGCGGCGCGGGTCGTCCAGCATGAAGGTGGGCGGCTGGTAGGGCTGGGGCCGCAGTTCGTAGACGAAGTCGATCTCGGCGCCATGGCCCACGCTCAGGGCCACGCTGCCGTCTTCGCCGGGCGCCACCGTCACTTCCAGGCCGCGCTTGCGCAGCTCGGCCGCCACTTCGTCGAGCGCGGCGCGCGCCTTCGCGGCGATGAACTGCATCACTTCGCGGCGATGCGACTGCTGGGTGAGGGCGCGCAGGCGCAGTCGCCAGTCGCCGCCGCCGAAGGACTGCACGCGGGCCTGGCGCAGGATGTTCTGGCGGGCCAGATCCATGCCCAGGGCGCGGGCCAGCCCCCAGCACATCATGATCATCACGACCGTGAAGGGCAGGGCCGCCGCGATGGTGGCGGCCTGCAGTGACGTCAATCCCCCGGCGATGAGCAGCGAGATGGCCAGCGCGCCGGTGAGCAGCGCCCAGAAGATGCGCTGCCACACGGGCGATTCCTCCTCGCCTTCCGACGACAGCATGTCGATCACCAGCGCACCCGAGTCGGCCGAGGTGACGAAGAAGATCATCACGAGCAGCGTGGCCACCAGCGACGTGATCCAGCTCAGCGGCAGGTTGCCCAGGAACTCGAACAGCGCCACCGAACTGTCGGCCGACACCGTCTCCATCAGGTGGGTGATGCCGCGCGCCATCACCATGTCGAGCGCGGTGTTGCCGTAGATCGTCATCCACAGGAAGGTGAAACCGGTGGGCACCATCAGCACGCCGACCACGAACTCGCGGATGGTGCGCCCGCGCGAGATGCGCGCGATGAACAGGCCCACGAAGGGCGACCACGCAATCCACCAGCCCCAGTAGAACAGCGTCCAGCCGCCGAACCAGCCGGGCTTGGGGTCGTAGGCGTAGAGGTTGAAGGTGGTGCTGAAGATGGTGGAGATGTAGTTGCCCGTGTTCTGCACGAAGGCCTGCAGCAGGTGAACGGTCGGGCCCGCCACCAGCACGAAGGCCAGCAGCGCCACCGCCATCGCCATGTTGAGTTCGGACAGGCGCCGCACACCCTTGTCGAGGCCGGTGAAGACCGATGCCGTGGCAACCAGGGTGATCACCACGATCAGGATCACCTGCGTGCCGATGCCCGTGGGCATGCCGAAGAGGTAGTTGAGGCCCGAGTTGATCTGGATGACGCCCAGGCCCAGCGACGTCGACAGGCCGAAGATCGTGCCCAGCACGGCGAACGTGTCCACCGCATGGCCGATGGGGCCGTGGATG
>JAGOCV010000310.1 GCA_017998575.1 Burkholderiaceae bacterium | reverse complement strand
CTGCTGGATGTTCTTGATGAACCAGCGCGCTTCCTGCAGGCGCTGCTGCATGGCGGCGTGTCCGGCCTCGCCACCGCCGTCGCGCCCGCCGCGGTTCTGCCGCATGGCGTTGGCGTACACGTCGTGCACACGCAGGCGCGGCATCACGTCGGGGTTGAGGATGACCTTGAAGCCCCGGCCGGCGCGCGTGACGATGACGTCGGGCACGACCACGTTGCGCTCCACGTCCACGAAGCGTCGGCCCGGCTTGGGCTCCAGGCGCGCGATCAAGCCGAGCGCGGCACGCGCGGTCTCGTCGTCGATGCCGCAGAGGTTGCACAAGCGCTTCACGTCGCGCTTGGCCATGAGCTCCAGCGGCTGGTTGCAGATGGCCAGCGCGGCGCGCGCCTCGGCCGTGTTGCGCAGCTCCAGGATCTGCAGGCGCAGGCATTCGCCCAGGTCGCGCGCGCCCACGCCCGAGGGCTCCATGTGCTGCAGCAGTTGCAGCGCCACCGCGAGGCGCTGCTCCAGCGCCTCGCGCGCTTCCAGCGCCTCGTTCGGGTCTCCCGCGAGCTGGGGTGTGCCCGAGAGGTGCAACCAGGCATCGGCCAGGTCGGCGAGGCTTTCTTCCAGGTAGCCGTCGTCGTTGAGCGATTCGATCAGGAAGTACAGCGCAGCGCGGTCTTCGTCGGACAGGCGCAGACAGCGCGCCTGGTCGTGCAGGTGGTCCTGCAGGCTGACGGGGGCGCGCGCCAGGTCGGCGGCGCTGGCCGTCTCGTCGTCGCTGTCGCCCGAGCCGCTGTGGCGCGCGGGCGCGTCGCCGCCCCACTCGCTGTCGTCGGGCGACATCTCCACCGTGCCGTCGCCCTCCCAGCTCTCCTCCACGGGGGTGGCACCGTCGAGCTTGCCTTCCAGCGCGTCGCCGTCACCGCTGTCGGTGCTGGCACTCGCGGTGTCGAGGGACGGGGACAGCGCTGCGGGCGCTTCGGGCAAGGCCGCTTCGGCGATCTGCTCGCCCGCACTCACCGGCACATCGGTCTGCTCCAGGCCGAAGGTCTCGCGCTCGGCGATCTCTTCGGAGCGTTCCAGAAAGGGGTTCTCGTCGAGCATCTGCTCGACCTCCTGCGCCATCTCCAGCGTGGACAGCTGCAGCAGCCGGATGGACTGCTGCAACTGAGGCGTGAGCGCCAGGTGCTGCGAGACGCGAAGGGAAAGGCCTTGTTTCACGGCCTCACATCCTGAAGTGTTCGCCGAGGTAGACCCGGCGGACGTCGGCGTTTTCCACGATCTCGGCGGGGGTGCCGCTGGTGAGCACGTGGCCGTCGTTGATGATGTAGGCGCGGTCGCAGATGCCCAGCGTCTCGCGCACGTTGTGGTCCGTGATCAGCACGCCGATGCCGCGCGACTTGAGGAAGCCGATGATGCGCTGGATCTCGATCACGGCGATCGGGTCGATGCCGGCGAAGGGCTCGTCGAGCAGGATGAAGCGCGGCTCGGTGGCCAGCGCACGGGCGATCTCGACGCGGCGGCGCTCACCGCCGGAGAGCGCGGGCGCGGGCGAGTCGCGCAGGTGGTCCACATGCAGGTCCTGCAACAGAGCGTCCAGCCGGCTCTCGATGGTGGCGCGGTCCAGCGGCTTGCCCTGCTCGTTCACCTGAAGCTCCAGCACGGCGCGCACGTTGTCGGCCACGCTGAGCTTGCGGAAGATCGAGGCCTCCTGCGGCAGGTAGCCCAGGCCCAGGCGCGCGCGGCGGTGGATGGGCAGGCTTTCGATCGCCTGGTTGTCCAGCAGGATCTGGCCGGCATCGGAGCGCAGCAGACCGACCAGCATGTAGAACGAGGTGGTCTTGCCCGCCCCGTTGGGTCCGAGCAGGCCGACCACCTCGCCCTTGAAGACCGCAAGCGACACGTCCTTGACCACCTTGCGGCTGCCGTAGGACTTCTGCAGGCCGCGCGCCTCGAGGCGGCTGACCACCGGTGCGGGGCGGCCCTTGGGGGAGGCCGCCGGGCGGGAAGAGGGGTCCGTCACTGGCGACCCTCTTCGAGCTGGGGACTGGGTTTGAGCGTGGCCGGCGCAGCAGGCGCCGGGGTGGGCGCGGGCGTCGCCCCTTCCTTGGGCACGGGCGTGAGCATGGCTCGCACACGGCCAGTAGGGTTCTGCGCCGTGCGATTGGCCACGCCGCCGTCCACGGTGAACACGTCGGTGGTGTTGTTGTAGACGATCACGTTGCCGGTGGTCTCGTCGTTCAACTGCGTGCCCTTGAAGCGCTTGAGCACGGCGTTGCCAGTGAACTTCACGGTATCGGCCTTGCTGTCGTAATCGATGCGCTGGCCGGTGCCTTCGATGAACTCTTCCACGTTGTCGCGCTTCTGGCGGTAGAAGCCCGGCTTGCCCAGCACGATGCCGAACTGGTTGCCCTGCGCGTCCTGCCGCACCTCGACCTGGTCGCCCCGGATCAGGATGGTGCCCTTGGTGATCACCACGTTGCCGGTGAACACGCTGGTCTGGCGCGCATCGTCGTGCCGCAGGGCATCGGCCTCGGCGTTCAGGGGCAGGTTGCGATCGGCTTTCTCGGCGTGGGCGCTGCCCGCGCACCACAGCACGGCGATCAGGCAGACGGCCCAGGGAATGGCGCGGCGGGAGGTGGGGAGGACGGGCATGGGATTTGAGGGCACGAAACTTGCATTCATTGTAGCGGCGGCCAGCCGCTTCCCCCACGGCCGCACGACCCTCAGGTCTTGCGCAGCTCGGCGATCAGGGCACTGGCCGTTGCCAGGGTGCGCGGGCCCTGGCCGGGCAGGTAGTAGCGGCCGGCGATGCCCAACGCGGGCGTGCCCTCGATGCCGTAGGCATCCTGCAGGTCCACGGCGCGTTGCGCTTTCTTGCCGGTCGCGCTGATGTCGAAGATCTCGGTGAACTTCGCGCGATCCACACCCTGCTTGGCCACCCAGTCGATGATCGCTGGCGGCGTGGTCAGCGGCAGGCGCTCCCCATGGATGGCCTGGAAGACTTTGGCGTGCAGCTTGTCGACGAGGTTCATGGCTTCCAGCGTGAAGTACAGGCGCTGCATGGGCACGAACTGCGGGCTGAAGGCGACCGGCATGCGCTTGACCGTCACATAGGCCGGTTTTTTCTGAATCCAGTCCTCAAAGAGGGGTTCGAAATTGAAGCAGTGGACGCAGCTGTAGGCAAAGAATTCCAGCACTTCGATCTGGCCGGCCGGGCTGTCCACCGGGGCTGGCTTGGGCAGGCGGATAAAGTCCGTGCCTTCCTTGGGGCCCACGCGCTGCGCCAGGGCCGGTGTGAGGGTGAGGCCACCGGCGGCGCCAAGGGCGGTGGTACCGGCCACCAGCAGGGAACGGGAAAAATCGCGACGTTGCATGAAATGAAACTCCAGGGGAACAGGCCCGGTTGGGGCGGGCCGGAGCCGCAAAAGTTCCCGCCGGCCAATGGCCTCAGCGCTGCACGCGCACCAGGGCCGATTCGATGTGGTTGACCTGCAGCTGCTCCAGCGTGAGGTCGGCCAGGGCCTTCTGATTGAAGGGGCCCACGCGCACGCGATAGACCGTGCGGCCGTTCTGCTCGCGCTCGGTGACCAGGGCATCGATGCCCAGCATGGCGAGCTTGGCGCGCTGGGCTTCGGCGTCTTCGGGCGTGCGGAAAGCACCGGCTTGCACGAAGTAGGTGAAAGGGTCGGCCCCTGGGGCGACGGAGGCTGTGGCAGCCGGCGCGGCGGGCGCCGGTGCCGCAGCGCCGGGCTGACCCAGGCGCGACTGCACCAGATCACCCAGCGGGTCGCCGGCCGGGCGGGTGGCGGCACCCGCGGCGGGCGGGGGTGGCAGGGCCTGACCGTCGGCCGGCGGCACCACGATGGCACCGGGCGCGCCCGCGGCTGGCACGGCGGGCGCCTGGGTGGCGGGGACGGGGGCGCCGCCCAGGCCCCGGTTCGGGTTCCAGCCCTTGTTGCGCTCGGCTTCGAGCGCGTCCTGATCGGGGTTGCGGGACACGTTGCGGTCCACGAACGGAATCGGCACGCGCGTCACGTACACGGCCACGGCCAGCGCGGCGCCCAGGCCCACAAGCAGGCCGATGACGAAACCCATGAGGGTGCCGCCGAAGCTGCTTCGGTTGGCGGAGGATTTCTTTTTCATCGCTTGTTTCACCATCACATCTTTTGCGGGGCACTGACACCCAGCACAGCCAGGCCATTGTGCAATACCTGCGCGGTGGCCTTCACCAGCGCCAGACGGGCCTTTTTCACCGCCTCATCATCGACCAGGATGCGCTCGGCGTCGTAGTAACTGTGGTAACTGGCCGCAAGCTCGCGCAGGTAGAAGGTGACGTCGTGCGGCGCGAAGTCGCGCGCGGCGTCGCTCAGCATCGCCGGGTACTTGGCCAGCAGCAGCATCAGGGCCTGGGCCGGCGCGCTGTCCAGCGCGGCCAGGTCGGCGTCGGCCAGCGCGGCCTGGTCACCACCCCAGGAGGCCAGCACCGAGCAGATGCGCGCGTGCGCGTACTGCACGTAGTACACC
>JAGOCV010000309.1 GCA_017998575.1 Burkholderiaceae bacterium | reverse complement strand
ATCCGACCATCCTCTACACGGCGCGCCGCGACTGGGCCGCGAAGAACCCGGCCGCCGTCAAGGCGTTCCGCGAGGCCACGGTGGAAGCCGCGAAGTTCCTCAATGACCCGAAGAACAAGGACAAGGTGCAGGCCCACATCGGCAAGTACATCAAGCTGCCGCCCGAAGTGCTGGCCACCATCCAGATCAGCCCGCCTGCACCCATCATCGTGGAGAAGCAGCTGGCCTACTGGGTCGACGTGATGAAGGAGCAGAACATGCTCCGCGGCAACATCAACGTCGCGCAGCTGATCGCCAAGTAACCCTGCCCGTTTTCGAGAAAAAGTCGTTCCACGATGAGCCTGCTTCGCTTCGACGGCGTCGCCATCCACCTGGGTGGCCGCGAGATCCTGTCCCCCACCAGCTTCGAGGTGAAGCCCGGTGAGTTCGTCTGCATCATCGGCCCCTCGGGCTGCGGCAAGACCACGCTGCTGCGCGCGGCGGCCGGTTTCGTCACGCCCAGTGGCGGCGCGGTGGTGCGGCACGGCAAGCCGGTGACGGGGCCGTCGCGCGAAGTGGCCTTCGTGTTCCAGGACTACGGCCGCGCGCTGCTGCCCTGGCGCACGGTGGAAGGCAACATCGCGCTGGCGCTGGAAGCCGCGGGTGTGGCCAAGGCCGAGCGCCCCGCGCGCATCCGCCGCGTGCTGGAGACGGTGGGCCTGGCCGCGCATGCGCAGAAGTTTCCGGTGCAGCTGTCGGGCGGCATGCAGCAGCGCGTGCAGATCGCGCGCTGCCTGGCGCAACAGCCCGAGCTGATGATGATGGACGAGCCCTTCGGCGCGCTCGACGCGATGACGCGCGAGAGCCTGCAGGACGAACTCTCGCGCCTGGTGCGCGAGAGCGGCCTCACGGTGCTGTTCGTCACGCACGATCTGGAGGAAGCCATCTACCTGGGCGACCGCGTGATCGCGCTGCGCGCCAACCCCACGCCCGAGAACCCCAGCCTCGCGGCCATGATCGACGTGCCGATCCCGCGTCCGCGCGACCAGCTCTCCACCAAGGAGCATCCCGACTTCCTGCGCCTGCGGCGCGAGCTCTATCAGTTCCTGGGACACACATGACTCCGCCCCGAAGCGCCTTCGGCGCCTCCCCCTCGAGGGGGCGCACCCAGCGGCCCGGCAAAGCCGGTTCCGCGGCTGCACTGGCAGGCATCCGTTCCTCGCGACAGGACTGACATGACCCGGAAATTCGTCTCTCTCCTGCGCGCGCTGGTGTTCCCGGCCGTGCTGCTGGGCGCGTTCGAGTGGTACGCGCGCACCGTCGGCGCCGTCAGCGATGCGCTGGCCCCGCCCACCGCCGCCGTGGCCGCCTTCGGCCGCGCGCTGGCCGATGGCAGCCTGTGGCAGGCCACGGCCTTCACGCTGGGCACGGCCGCGCTCGGCCTGCTGATCGGATCGGTGCTCGGCATCCTGCTGGGTATCCTGCTGGGCCTGTCGAGCCGCGCCGCGCGCATGGGCTTCCTCACCGTCGAAGTGCTGCGTCCGGTGCCCTCCGTGGCGCTGATTCCGCTGGTGCTGCTGATCTTCGGCTTCGGCGTCGCGATGGAAACCTCCGTCGTCGCCTTCGCCACTTTCTGGCCGATGCTGGTGCTGGCCCAGGCGGCCGCGCGCCAGATCGAGCCGCGCCTGCTCGAAGTGTCGATGGCACTGCAGCTCTCGCCGGCCGACCGGCTCTGGAAGATCGTCATCCCGGCCATGGTGCCGCGTCTGTTCGTGGCGCTGCGCCTGGGCGTGGCCATCGCGCTGGTGGTGGCCGTCACGGTGGAGATCGCCGCCAATCCGCACGGCATGGGCTACGCGATCATGATCGCGCAGCAGAGCCTGGACCCGGCCCTCATGCTGGCCTGGCTGTTCTGGATCGCCGTCGTCGGCTTCGCCATCAACGCCGCGGCCGACTGGCTGCAAAAGCGCGCCTCGCGTGCCATGGGAGCCGTGCAATGAGCCGCCCCGATCAACAACGCACCGCCGCGCAGAACGCGCGCCGCGCCCGGGTCTTCGGCGTGCTCGAATCGGCCGGCGTGCTGGCGGCGCTGCTGGCGCTGTGGTGGCTGGCCAGCCACTTCCAGTGGGTGAGCAAGGTGTTCCTGCCCACACCCGAGGCCACGCTGCACAGCCTGTTGCAGGGCCTGAACCTCGCGCCTTCGGATGTGCGCGGCGAGCTGGCCGGCTTCACCGCCAGCACGGTCGAGCGCATGCTGCTGGGCTGGCTGCTGGCATCGTTCGCGGGCATGGCGCTGGGTGCGCTGATCGGCATCTCGGCGCAGGCGCGTGCCTGGATCCAGCCCACGCTCGAGTTCATCCGCCCGCTGCCGGCGTCGGCCGTGCTGCCGCTGGCGATTTCCATCTTCGGCCTTTCGCCCAGCATGGTGCTGTCGGTGGTGGCGTTCGGTGCCATGTGGCCGGTGCTGCTGGCCACCATCCACGGCTTCGCCAGCGTGGAGCCGCGCCTCAAGGAAGTGGCCGGCGCGCTGCAGATCAGCCGCGCCGCCTTCATCTGGAAGGTGGGCCTGCCCAGCGCCATGCCCGACATCCTGGCCGGCATGCGGCTGTCGATGACGGTGTCGCTGATCGTGGCCGTGGTGGGCGAGATGATCGCCTCGCAGTCGGGCCTGGGCCAGGCCATCCTGCTGGCCGCGCGCTCGTTCCGCGCCAGCGAGCTGTTCGCGGGCATCGTGCTGCTGGGCCTGATCGGCTTCGTGACCAATGCGCTGCTGGCCGTGGCCGAGCGCCGCCTGCTGCGCTGGCAGCGCCCCTGACGCCCGGCATCCGCCGCAGAACGAGGAGACCGCCCATGCCCACGCCCGCCAATCCGCTCGACGGCTTCACCGTGGACCGCGCCGCGCTGCGCTACGTGGGCGACGGCCTGCAGCGGCCCGAATGCATCCTGGCCGAGCGCGACGGCTCGCTGTGGGCGGCCGACGCGCGCGGCGGCGTGACGCACATCGCACCCGATGGCACGCAGCGCTTCATCGGCCAGCGCGCCGACGCGCGCTTCTCGTCGGCCGCCGACGAGCAGGCCGACGACTTCGAGGCCAAGTTCACCACCGGCACGCTGCCCAACGGACTGGCGTTCGCGGCCAACGGCGACATCCTGATCTCCAACTTCGGCACCGACGTGCTGGAGGTGATGAGCCGCGACGGCGCCACGCGCCTGATGTACGACCGCATCGACGGCCAGCCGATCGGCAAGGTCAACTTCGTGCTGCGCGACTCGAAAGACCGCATCTGGCTCACCGTCTCCACGCGCGTGAACCCGTGGACGGCCGCGGCCGCGCGCCGCGTGCAGGACGGCTACATCGCCGTGGTCGATGCGCACGGCATCCGCGTGGTGGCCGACGGCTTCCACTTCACCAACGAAGTGCGGCTGGATGCGAAGGAAGAGTGGCTCTACATCGTCGAGACCACGGGCCCGCACATCACGCGCATGCGGCTGGACGAATCGCAGCCCGGCGGCGTGCAGCTGAAAGACCGCGAGGTCTTCGGCCCGTCGCACCTGGGTGGCTACCCCGACGGCATCGCCTTCGACAGCTTCGGCAACCTCTGGTGCACGCTGGTGATGGTGGACCAGCTCATCGCGCTCACGCCGCAGGGCGAGCGTCGCCTGCTGATGGACGACGGCAACCCCGAGGCCAGCCGCAACCTGCTGGACAGGATGGCCGCCGGTACGGTGACCGCCGAAGACATGCAGCGCGCCCACGGCACGGTGGCGCCCTGGATGGCCAGCATCACCTTCGGCGGGCCCGACCTGCGCACCGTGTACCTGGGCAGCCTGCTGGGCACGCGCATTCCGTATTTCACATCGCCGGTGGCGGGCCTGCCCATGGTCCACTGGTGAGCGACAGCATCACGATCACACATTCCAAGGAGACCCCACCATGCCCCGCAAGTTCGTCGACATCTCGATCTTCCTGGAGAACGACGTGCTCTCCGACCCGCCGCCGTTCGCGCCCAAGATCCAGTACTTCACGCACGAGAACACGGTCGACCAGATCACCCCGTTCTTCCCCGGCCTCAAGAAGGAAGACCTGCCCGACGGCGAGGGCTGGGCGGTGGAGCAGGTGCAGCTGTCCACGCACAACGGCACGCACCTGGACGCGCCCTACCACTTCCACAGCACGATGGACGACAAGCTCGGCGAGAAGAAGCCGGCCATCGCCATCCACGACGTGCCGCTGGAATGGTGCTTCCAGCCCGGCGTGAAGCTGGACTTCCGCCACTTCCCCGATGGCTACGTGGTGCAGGCCGCCGACGTCGAAGCCGAACTCAAGCGCATCGGCCACACGCTGTCGCCGCTGGAGATCGTCGTCATCAACACCCGCGCGGGCGAGCGTTACGGCAACCCTGATTACGTGAGCGCCGGCTGCGGCATGGGCTACGAGGCCACGATGTACCTGCTGGAGCGCGGCGTGCGCCTGACCGGCACCGACGGCTGGAGCTGGGACGCGCCCTTCGTTCACACCGCCGTGAAGTACGGCGAGACGAAGGACGCCGGCCTGATCTGGGA
>JAGOCV010000307.1 GCA_017998575.1 Burkholderiaceae bacterium | reverse complement strand
CCTCACGGCGCTGGCGCTGATCCTCACCATCGACCGCACGCTCAACAACATCTGGCGCGTGCGCCGTCCGCGCCCGCTGGCGCAGCGCGTGCTGATCTACTGGGCGGCCATCACGCTGGGGCCGCTGGTGCTGGGGGCCAGCCTCATGCTGACATCGTTCGTGGTGTCGCCCACGCGGGCACTGTCGGGCAACGTTCCCGGCGGCATCAAGCTCGCGCTCGACAGCTTCGAGTTCGCGTTGCTGGCGCTGGGCATGGCCGCGCTCTATCGCTACGTGCCCAATGCGCCGGTCAAATGGGCGCATGCGTGGTCGGGCGGTCTCTTCGTGGCCGTGGGCATCGAATCGGGCAAACGGCTGCTGGCGGCCTACCTCGGCAACATTCCCACCTATTCGGTGGTGTACGGCGCCTTCGCCACCGTGCCCATCCTGCTGCTGTGGATCTACGTCGCCTGGGTGATCGTGCTGCTGGGCGCCGTGATCGCGGCCTACCTGCCCGCGCTGCTGTCGGGCGTGGCGCGGCGTGGCGGCGAGCATGGCTGGTCGTTCCAGCTCGCGCTCGAAGTGGTGTCGCTGCTGCGCGACGAGCGCGGCACGGCACAGCGCGGCCTGTCGGGGCCGCAGCTCGCGCAGCGCATGCGGGTCGACCTGCTGCAACTGGAGCCGGCGCTCGAAACCCTGCTGGCGCTCGACTGGATCGGCCGCCTGGCCAGCGACCCGGAACGCGCCGACCTGGACGAAGAGCGCTATGTGCTGCTGGTCGATCCCGACCGCCTGCTGCTGGCGCCGCTCATGCAACGGCTGCTGCTCGATGCCGCGCCGGCCGGCAGCCCGCTGTGGCACCACGAGCGCTGGGCCGGCCTCACGCTGGGCGAGGCCATCGCGCCACCGGCCGAGGCGCCGGTACAGGCCGTGGCCGAACTGCCGTCGCCCGTGCCGCGCCTGCCGTCGGCCTGAGCCCGTCGCGGGCGTTCAGCGCCCGCGCAGGAACAGCGAATCCAGATCGCGCAGCGACAGCTGGCGCCAGGTGGGCCGGCCATGGTTGCACTGGTCGGAGCGCTCGGTCTCCTCCATCTGCCGCAACAGCGCGTTCATCTCGTCGACGGTGAGTCGCCGGTTGGCGCGCACCGCGCCATGGCAGGCCATGGTGGCCAGCAGTTCGTTGCGCGCGCGCTCGATCACCGAGCTGGCGTCGTGCTGCGCCAGTTCGGCCAGCACGCTGCGCGCCAGTTCCACGGCATCGCCTTGCGCCAGCCGTGTCGGCACGGCACGCACGGCCAGCGTGCGCGGCGAGAACGCGGTGATCTCCATGCCCAGCGCGGCGATGGCCTCGGCATGCGACTCGGCCACCGCCACTTCCTGCGGCGTGGCCGCGAACGTGGCGGGAATCAGCAGGGGCTGGCTGGCCAGCGCCGCGCCGGGCGACGCCTCGGCCTGTTGTTTGAGCCGCTCGTACACGATGCGCTCGTGCGCGGCGTGCATGTCGACGATGACCAGGCCGTGCCGGTTCTCGGCCAGGATGTAGACGCCCTGCAGTTGCGCCAGCGCGCGCCCCAGCGGCCAGTCGCCTTCGGGCAGGGGCGCGGCGGCGTGGGTGGTCGATGGGATGGACGACACCATCGTCCCGGCGCCGGCCACCTGCTGCACGGCTAACCCGGCCACGCCGGGCTCGGCGGCCTGCGGGGCCGCGCCGCCAGCCGATGGGTGCCACAGCGCGCCCAGGTCGTTCACGCGCTGGCCCCAGGCTTCGGCGCGTTGCGACAGCGCAAGCCCGCCTTGCGACCAGCCGGCACTGGCGAAGCCGCCGGGGGCCGTGCTGTCGGCCTGCGGGGGTGCGAAGGCGCCGTCATCCGCGTCTGCCCCGGCCGGGCGCAACAACGGCACGCCACCCGTGGCCGCGCGCGGCGCCGCCAGCGCATCGTCGAGCGCATGGCGCACGGCCTGGTGCACCTCGCGGCTTTCGCGGAAGCGAACCTCGATCTTGGTGGGATGCACGTTGACGTCCACGCGCGCCGGCTCGATCTCGATGAAGAGCACATACACCGGCTGTCGGTGGCCATGCAGCACGTCTTCGTAGGCGCTGCGCGCCGCGTGCGTGATGGTCTTCTCGCGCACGTAGCGGCCGTTGACGTAGGCGAACTGGTGGTCGGCGCGCGAGCGCGCGGCGTCGGGGATGCCGGCGCGCCCCCACACACGCACGGCGCCGCGCAGGTGGTCCACGGCCACGCTCTGGTCCATGAAGTCGTCGCCCAGCACGTCGCGCAGGCGCTGCGCCTGGTCGCCGGCACGCCACTGCTCGACCAGCCGGCCTTCGTGCCAGATCGCGAAGCCGACGTGCGGGCGTGCCAGGGCGTGGCGGCGCACGGCCTCCAAGCAATGCGCGAGTTCGGTGGCATCGGTCTTGAGGAACTTGCGGCGCGCGGGCGTGGAGAAGAACAGCTCCTTCACTTCGACCGTGGTGCCGGTGGCACGTGCGATGGGCCGCACTTCGCCGCTCTGGCCATCGAGCAGGAAGGCGTGCTCCTGCCCGGGCGTGCGCGAGGCGATCGACATCTCTGACACCGAATCGATGGCGGCCAGCGCCTCCCCGCGGAAGCCCATGGTGCCCACGGATTCGAGCTCTTCCAGGCTGGCAATCTTGCTGGTGGCATGGCGGCGCAACGCCACGGGCAGCTCGGCGCGCGGAATGCCGGCGCCGTCGTCTTCGACCGAGATCAGCCGCACGCCGCCGGCCAGCAGCCGCACCGTGACCTGCGTGGCGCCGGCGTCCAGCGCGTTGTCCACCAGCTCGCGCACCACCGAAGCCGGGCGTTCGACCACTTCGCCGGCAGCGATCTGGCTGATGAGCGTGTCGGGCAGCTCACGGATCGGGCGGCGTTCGGCGGAAGGGGTCAGGAGGGCGTTCACCGGGACAATTCTAGGGCGCGGTGTCGGGCCATTCGGCCCGTGGGGCCGCATGCCGGGCGCGGATAATCCGCGGCGCAAGAAAGGTCTCCATGGAACTCGTTAGTCTGCTGATCGATTTCGTCCTGCATGTGGACGTCCACCTGGAGGCCTTCGTGCGTACCTATGGCATGTGGGTCTACGCGCTGCTCTTCCTCATCGTGTTCGTGGAAACCGGGGTCGTGGTCATGCCCTTCCTGCCCGGTGATTCGCTGCTGTTCATCGTGGGCGCACTGTGTGGCGTGGGCCTGATGAATCTGCCGCTGGCCATGGCGATCCTGCTGGCGGCGGCCATCCTGGGTGACCAATGCAACTACATGATCGGGCGGCATGTGGGGCCGCGCGTGTTCCAGTGGGAGCAGTCACGGTTCTTCAACCGCAACGCGTTCAACGTGACGCACCAGTTCTATGAACGGCACGGCGGCATCACCATCGTCATCGCGCGATTCATGCCCTTCGTGCGCACGTTCGCCCCGTTCGTGGCCGGGGTGGCGCAGATGAATCGTGCGCGTTTCACCGCCTACAACGTCGCGGGCGCGGTCGTCTGGGTGGTGGGCCTGTGCGCCGTGGGCTACCTGTTCGGCAACCTTCCGATCGTGAAGGACAACCTCGAAAAAGTGATCTGGGCGCTGATCATCGTGCCGGGGCTGATTGCCATCGTCGGCGGCTGGCGGGCTTCCCGCAAGGCCAGGCGCGAAGCCGGACAGATCGCGCCGTAGGCACGAAAACAAAAAGCACCTGACGCGGCAACCCTTTCAGATTGCCACGTCAGGTGCTGGCCAAGCATCGCTGCCTGGAGCATGGACCCTTTCGGGTCCGGTTCAGCCAGAGCTCAGCGGCCTTCGCTGCGCTTGCCGACTTCGTTGCCGAGCAGCGCGCCGGCGCCGGCACCGATGATGGTGGCACCGGTTCCGCCAAGTGCGCTACCGGCCAGGCCGCCAGCGACAGCGCCGACACCGGTGCCGATCTGGGCATTGGTGGGGTTGGAAGCGCAGGCCGTCAGGCCCAGCACGGAGGCGGCGGCAATGGCCATCGCGGCGATTCTCGTCTTCATGGTTTCACCTTTGCGTCGAGTGGTCAGGGATGACAGGGCGAAGGCGTCTGGCGGGATTGCCGTTCGCTTCGCTTGCCTGTGGATTCCACTTTAGGCAGGCAGGCAGGGCGGCGCTGTAGGAGAGGATCGACGGGCCATGTCGGCTGGCCGTGCCTTCATCGCGCCATGCCGTCGTCCATCCGTTCACGCCGCCGCAGGCTGCGGGATCAGCCGGACGCACGGCCAGCCGTGGCCGCGCGCATGCAGCGCGAGGGCGGCATCCGCATTCGCCGCCACAGGCGTGGCGACGACTTCGAGCAGCGGCAGGTCATTGATCGAGTCGCTGTAGAACCAGGCGCCGGCCATCAGCTGTTCGGGCCAGTGCCGCTCGCCCAGCCAGGCCCGCAGTCGCGTGACCTTGCCCTCGCGCATGTTGGGCATTCCCTCGATCTGGCCGGTGTAGCGGCCGTCGCGCAACTCCAGTTCGGTGGCGATCAGGTGTTCGACGCCCAGCTCCCGCGCCGTGCGCGCGGCGATCACGCGATTGCTGGCGGTGGTGAGCACCACGGTGTGC
>JAGOCV010000308.1 GCA_017998575.1 Burkholderiaceae bacterium | reverse complement strand
ACTGCCGCCAGAACTGCGGCGTGAACAGCACCAGCACGGTGATGAGTTCCAGCCGGCCGATCAGCATGCCGAAGGTCAGCAGCCAGTGCTGCAGTGCGCTCAGGCCCTCGAAGCTGCCGGCCGGGCCGACGCTGCCCAGGCCCGGGCCGATGTTGTTCACGCAGACGATCACGGCGGAGAACGCGGTTTCAAGATCCATGCCGGTGAGCATCATCAGCATCGACAGCCCGAGGATGGCGCCGCCGTAGATGAGCATGTAGGCCAGCACGTTGGCCGTGACGCTGCCCGGCACGATGCCGCCAGCGAGCGTGACCGGGTTGACCACGCGCGGATGGATGGCGCGCACCAGCTCGCGCCGTGCCTGCTTGACCAGCAGGATCATGCGGACCATCTTGATGCCGCCGCCGGTGGAGCCGGCGCACGACGCGAAGCAGCCCAGGAAGATCAGCAGCACCGGCGCGAAAGCCGGCCACAGCGTGTAGTCGGTGGAGGCATAGCCGGTGGTGGTGGCCAGCGACACGACGTGAAAGGCCACGGCGCGCAGGCTCTCGCGGTCGCTTTCGTAGTAGTGGCGCACGCCCAGCAGCACGGTGAGCAGCGCGACGGCCAGCAGCATCACGCCCACGTAGGCGCGCACTTCCTGGTCGCGCCACAGCGGCATCAGCGAGCGCATGCGCCAGGCCACGAAGTAGCGCGCGAAGCTCACGCCCGAGACCAGCATGAACACCATGGCGATGGTTTCGAGCAGCGGCGAGTTCCAGTAGCCGAAGCTGCTGTCGTGCGACGAGAAGCCGCCCAGGCCCATGGTGGAACACATGTGCATGAAGGCGTCGGGCCAGCTCATGCCGCCCCAGCGGTAGGCCAGCAGGCAGGCACCCGAGAGTACGAAGTACACCGTCCAGAGGCCGCGCGCGGTATCGGCGATGCGCGGGGTGAGGCGCGCGTCCTTGAGCGGACCGGGCGCCTCGGCCTTGTAGATCTGCACGCCGCCCAGGCCCAGCATGGGCAGCACGGCCACCACCAGCAGGATGATGCCCAGGCCGCCCACGAACTGCAGGAAGCAGCGCCACACGTTGACCGACACGGGCAGCGCGTCCAGCCCCGTCAGCGCGGTGGCGCCCGTGGCCGTGAGCCCGCTCATCGACTCGAAGTAGGCACGCGTGAAATCCAGCCCGGGCATCGCCAGCACCAGCGCCAGCGCCGAGAACAGCGGCAGCACCACCCACACCAGCGTGACCAGCAGGAAGCCGTCGCGCGGCTGCAGCTCGCGGCGGTGACTCCGTACGGCGCGGCCCAGCAGCCACGCGCTGCCCAGCGTGAACGCGAAGGCGCCGGCCCACACGTAGGCCAGGTAGGGGTGATCGAGCGCGAAGGCCCACGCCATCGGCACCAGGAAGGCGAACGCGAAGCCGCCCAGCGCGCGGGCCAGCACGAACAGAACGGGTTGCAGGCTGTGCATGGACGGCGCGCCGGTCAGAAGAAAGTGGCGCTGACCTGGAACAGGCGCTCCACCTCGCGTACGCACCGCTTGTCGGGAATGAAGAAGACCAGGTGGTCGCCTTCCTGGATCAAGGTGCCGGCGCGCGGCAGCACCACTTCGAGCCCGATGTCCTCGCCGCGCACGATCGCGCCCAGGCGCACGCCCGGGGGCAGCGACAGGCGCTCGACGGTGCGCCCCACCAGGCGCGAGGTCTTCTCGTCGCCGCGCGCGATGCCCTCGAGCGCCTCGGCCGCGCCGCGCCGCAGGCTGTGCACGGCCGCCACGTCGCCGCGCCGCACGTGCATCAGCAGCTCGCCGATCACGGTCTGCGCGGGCGAGACGGCGATGTCGATGCTGCCGCCCTCGATCAGCTCGGCGTAGGCGCGGCGGTTGATCAGCGCCAGCACGCGGCGCGCACCCATGCGCTTGGCCAGCATGGCGGCCAGGATGTTGTCCTCGTCGTCGTTGGAGAGCGCGAGGAACATGTCGACCCCGCGCACGCCCTCGTCGGCCAGCAGCTCCTCGTCGGTGCCGTCGCCGCCGAGCACCAGCACGCGCGAGGGCAGCTCGGTGGCCAGCACTTCGCAGCGGCGCAGGTCGCGCTCGATCACCTTGACCTCGCAGCGGCCGGCCAGGCGGCGCGCCAGCCGAAGGCCCACCTTGCCGCCGCCGGCGATCATCACGCGGCGCACCGGCTCGTCGGCGTTGTGCACGGCCACCAGCGCCGGCCGCACAGCGTCGCGGTCGGCCAGCAGGAACAGCTCGTCACCCGGCTGGATGACCGGATCGCCCTGCGCTGTGATCTCGGTGTCGCCGCGGTACACGGCCACCACCTGCACCTTGACGGTGGGGATCAGCGTCTCCAGCTCCGACACGCGCCGCTGCACCAGCGCACCGCCCGAGGCCGCCCGCACCACCACCAGGTGGGCGCGGCCCTGCGAGAACTCCAGCACCTGCAGCGCCTCGGGGTAATCGACCAGGCGCTCCACGTAGCGCACCACCGATTCCTCGGGCCGGATCACGTGATCCACCGCGAAACCGTCGCGACCGAGCAGCGGATGGTCGTCGGTGAATTCAGGCGAACGCAGCCGCGCGATGGTGGTGGGGATGTTGAACGTGGCGTGCGCCACCTTGCAGGCGGCCAGGTTGGTCTCGTCGAGCGTGGCGCACGAAATCAGCAGGTCGGCATCGGCCGCGCCCGCGCGCTCCAGCGTGCCGGGCTCGATGCCGTTGCCGGCCACGCCGCGCAGGTCGAGCCGCTCTTCGAGCGCCCGCAGTCGCGCGCCGTCAGGGTCGATCAGCGTGATGTCGTTGCGCTCGGACAGCAGGCTCTCGGCCACGCTCTCACCGACGCGGCCAGCGCCGAGGATGATGATCTTCATGGGGGGCGAGTATGGCCTTTGCGCGGCGCCAGCGCAGCCGGAGGATGCCTACAGCGCACTACAGCGCGCGCTGGATGATGATCTTCTGCACGTCCGACGTGCCTTCGTAGATCTGGCACACGCGTACGTCGCGCCAGATGCGTTCGACGGGAAAGTCGTTCACGTAGCCGTAGCCGCCCAGGGTCTGGATCGCGGCGCTGCAGACCTGCTCGGCCGCCTCGCTGGCGAACAGCTTGGCCATGGCGGCTTCCTTGAGGCAGGGCCGGCCCGCATCGCGCAGCGCGGCCGCATGCCAGATGAGCTGGCGCGCGGCTTCCAGCTTCGTCGCGCATTCGGCGAGGCGAAAGCCCACGGCCTGATGGTTGAAGATGGCCGTGCCGAAGCTCTCGCGCTCCTTCGCATAGGCGATGGCGACGTCGAGCGCGCTGCGCGCCATGCCCACGCTCTGCGCGGCGATGCCGATGCGCCCGCCTTCCAGCGACGACAGGGCGATGCGGTAGCCATCGCCCTCGACGCCGATGAGGTTGTCGGCCGGCACGCGGCAGTTCTCGAACTGGATCTGCGCGGTGTCGCTGCTGTGCTGGCCGACCTTGTCCTCCAGCCGCGCGACTCGGTAGCCCGGCGTGTCGGTGGGCACGAGGAAGGCGCTCATGCCCTTCTTGCCCGCGCCCCTGTCGGTGACGGCGATGACGATGGCGACCTGCCCGCTCTGCCCGCTGGTGATGAACTGCTTGACGCCATCGATGACATAGCCGTCGCCCTCGCGCCGCGCGGTGGTGCGCAGCGCCGAGGCATCGCTGCCCACGTGTGGCTCGGTCAGGCAGAACGCGCCCAGCATCTCGCCGCGCGCCAGCGGCGCCAGCCATTGCTGCTTCTGGGCCTCGCTGCCGTAGCGCAGGAGGATGGCGTTGACGGGACAGTTGGTCACGCTGATGGCCGTGCTGGTGCCGCCATCGCCGGCCGCGATTTCCTCCAGCACCAGCGCGAGCGAGAGGTAATCCAGGCCCGCGCCGCCATATTCCTCGGGTACGCAGATGCCGTAGGCGCCCAGCGCGGCCAGGCCCCGGTGCGCGTCGCGCGGGAAGTGGTGCTCCTTGTCCCAGCGCGCGGCGTGGGGCCAGAGTTCGGCCTGCGCGAAGGCGCGCACGGCGTCGCGGATCATTTCCTGGTCGGATGTGAGCAGCATCGGAGGTCTCCGGAGGGTGGGGTGGTGCGCTGGTGCGCAAAGGGAGATGGGGATCGCGGCGTCTGGCGTGGGCGCGGCTCACCAGGTGCTGAAGGGCGTACCGTCATGAAGACGAGACGTAGCGCCTGCAGTGCGAGGTCGGTGGGTACGTCCCTCCGCGAATGTCCCCCGGCTTTGGCAAAGCCAAAGCCTCCTCCTTGATTTCGCTGCGGGACGCACCCACCACCCTCGCACGGGGCACGATGCGTCACGCGATCACCCCTTGGGTTGCGAAGCGACGATGGCGCCCGGATCCCGTCGATGCCGCGCTTCCCGCAGCGAAATCAAGGAGGAGCCGGCCGCAGGCCGGCGGGGGACATTCGCGGAGGGGAGTGTGGCGTCGGCGGGATCCCTCCCACCCATTGCGCGAGCCTCTTCCATCATGATCGAGACTCGCAGCGACCCGCCGTTCAGACCAGCTCGACCGCCAGCGCCGTGCCCTCGCCGCCGCCGATGCACAG
>JAGOCV010000306.1 GCA_017998575.1 Burkholderiaceae bacterium | reverse complement strand
CGTCCGGATAGAGCAGGAGCAGCCGTTCCTTCAGCCCCTCAGCCGACGCGAAGCGGAAGTATTCCTCGATCGGCATGCCGTTGGGCGTGGGGAAATCGGGCAGCTGCGGCTTGCCGAGCACCAGCGTGAGGTTGCAGCGCCGCGCGATCTCCACCGTGTTGGCCACGGCCGAAGGCACGTCGGCGAACAGCTGTTCCATCTGCGCCGCGCTCTTGAAATACTGCTCGCGCGTGAAGCGGCGCACGCGCCGCTGGTTGCCCAGGATTTCGCCTTCGGCGATGCACACGCGCGCCTCGTGCGCCTCGTAGTCTTCCTCGGTGAGGAACTGGGCCGGATGCGTGGCCACCACCGGCAAGCCCAGCCGCGCGGCCACGCGCACCGCGCCCGTCACCTGCGCCTCGTCGTCGCTGCGGCCGGCGCGCTGCAACTCCAGGTAGAAGCGGTGCGGGAACAGGCCCGCCAATTGCAGCGCCACCTCGGCGGCGCGCGCATCGTTGCCCTGTGCGATCGCCTGGCCCACCGGGCCGGCCGGCCCGCCCGACAGCAGGATCAGTCCGTCGCCCAGCTCATGCAGCCAGTCGAGCCTGCAGACCGCCTGCGCACGCACCACGTTGCGCGTCCAGCCGCGCGCGAGCAATTCGCACAGATTGAGATAGCCCTGCCTGTTCTGCACCAGCAGCAGCACGCGCGAGACCAGCGAGGCGTCGTCCCCCAGGCCCTCCAGCACCACCTCGGCGCCGATCACCGGCTTGACACCCTTGCCGCGCGCGGCCTTGTAGAACTTGATGGCGCCGAAGAGGTTGGACAGATCGGTGATGGCCAGCGCCGGCTGGCCATCGGAGGCCGCGGCGGCCACGACTTCGTCGATGCGGTTGGTGCCGTCGACGACGGAGAATTCGGTGTGCAGGCGCAGGTGGACGAACATCCGGGCATTGTAGGAAACCGCTGCTCAAAGAAGCGCTTGACAGGGGCTTGCCCACCCCTTGTTTCCTACAATGCCGCGGTGTCCGCCATCCTGAACATCTCCGCCTACAAGTTCGTCCCCCTCGCCGACGCCGCCGACCTGCGCGAGACGCTGCTGGAGCGCGCCCGCGCGGCGTCGCTCAAGGGCACGATCCTGCTGGCCGAAGAAGGCATCAACCTCTTCCTGGCCGGTGACGCCCAGGCCGTGCGCGGCTTCGTGGCGGCCCTGCGGCAGGACGCGCGCTTCGCCGACCTCCACCCCAAGGAAAGCTGGTCGGCCACGCAGCCGTTCAAGCGGCTGCTGGTGAAGGTCAAGCGCGAGATCATCCGCATGAATCACCCCGCCATCCGCCCGGCCGACGGCCGCGCGCCGGCGGTGGATGCGGCCACGCTGGCGCGCTGGCTCGATGCGGGCTGTGACGACGAAGGCCGCCCCGTGGTCACGCTCGACACGCGCAACGCCTTCGAGGTGGACCACGGCACGTTCGAGGGCGCCATCGACTGGCGCATCGGCAAATTCTCGGACTTCCCGGCCGCGCTGGCCGCGCACCGCGCCGAACTCGAAGGCAAGACCGTGGTGAGCTTCTGCACTGGCGGCATCCGCTGCGAGAAGGCCGCGATCCTGATGCACGAGGCGGGCCTGCCGCACGTGCTGCAGCTCGAAGGCGGCATCCTCAAATATTTCGAACTGACCGATGGCCGCCACTTCCATGGCGACTGCTTCGTGTTCGACGAGCGCGAGGCGGTCGACGCCGCACTTGCGCCACGGCGCGCGGCCCCCTGACGGATGGCCGCGCCGGCGTCAGGCCGGCCCGCCTTCAGGCAGCGGGATGAACTCGGCCTCGCCGGGCACGCCGGCGAATCGGCCCTCGCGCCAGTCGCGGGCAGCTTCGGCGATGCGTTCCTTGCGGCTGGAAACGAAGTTCCACCACATGAAGCGGTGCCCATCGAGCGGCGCGCCGCCCACCACGGCGATGCGTGCACCAGCCTCGCTGGCGATGCGCGCAGCCGCATGCGGCGCCAGCACGCCGAGCGTGCGCGCGGGCAGCAGCTCGCCGTCCACGGTGAGATCGGCATCGGGGCTGTAGAGGGCCTTCTCCTCGCACAGTGCGGGCAGATCGAACGCGCCGCCCGCCGGCAATGCGATGTCCAGATACAACGTCTGCGCGAACGTGCGCACGGGCGAGGCGGCACCGAAGGCCTCGCCGATCAGCACGCGCACGCGCGCGCCGTCCACCTGCAATTCAGGGATCGCGTCTGCGGGTGTGTGCTCGAACGCGGCATCGACTTCCTCGGCCTCCTTCGGCAGCGAGGCCCACAACTGCAGGCCATGGTTCACGTAGCTCGATGCGGCGAGGTCGTCGGGGCGACGTTCGGAGTGCGTGATGCCTCGGCCGGCCGTCATCCAGTTGATGGCGCCGGGCTCGATGCGTTGCACCACGCCCAGGCTGTCGCGGTGCATCATCGCGCCCTCGTACAGGTAGGTGACGGTGGCCAGGCCGATGTGCGGATGCGGGCGCACGTCGTAGTTGGCCTCGGGCACCACCGTGACGGGGCCGAAGTGGTCGAAGAACAGGAACGGGCCGACCGACTGGCGCCTGGCCGACGGCAGCAGGCGGCGCACGGTGAAGCCGCCACCGAGATCCTTGGTGTGGCCGGACAGTTGCAGGGCGAGGCTCATGGCGGGTTCCTTCGTGGGGTCGTGTCGTGGTCGGTCGTCAGGCCTGCGGTGCCAGGCGCTGCGCCATCTGCGCGATGCGCGCGCCGAACAGGCGCGCCGTCTCCAGGTCGCCCGGCAGGCAGTCGTCGGCGCTCGCGTCGGACGGCGTCTGCGCCATCAGGCCGCTATACGAGACGATGTAGTTGACGTCGTTGCGCTTGGCGGCCTTGGTGTTGGCGGGCATCAGGCCCTGGCTCACCCACAGCATCGAGTGCTGCATGGCCAGCGTGAACAGCGAGGTCAGCACACCCTGCTTGTCACCGCTCATGCCGGCGCTGGCGGTGAAGCCGGCGGCGAGCTTGTCCTTCCAGCCCTGCGCGAACCAGACCTTGGACGACGCATCGGCGAACTTCTTGAACTGCCAGCTCACATTGCCCATGTAGGTGGGCGAGCCGAACACGATGGCGTCGACCGAGGCCAGCAGTTCCCAGCCGCCCTGGGGCAGGTTGCCTTCGGCATCGATGGCCAGCAGCGTGGCATCGGCGCCTTCGGCCACGGCGTGGGCGATGCGCTGGGTGTGGCCGTAGCCGGAATGGTAGACAACGACGGTGCGGGGCATGCAGGACTCCAGAGGTGGCAGATCGGGGTCTGCGCATCAGGAAAGAAGAAAGGCGGGCGGAGCGCGCAGCTTAACGCCGTGCGTCCCGTCCCGCCCGCAAACGCCCTCTCGCGGAGGGCGCGGGATCAGGCCTTGCGGCCGTCCACGCTCCAGCCACCAGGGCCGGAGGCAGCGAGGATCAGCAGGCCGCCGACGATGGCGAGGTTCTTGAAGAACATCAGCTGCTGCATCATCTGCGCCTCGGCCGGCATGGCCCAGAAGTTGTGGAAGAAGAAGGTGGCCACCAGCGTGAACACCGCCAGCGCCAGCGCGGCGATGCGGGTCTTGAAGCCGGCCAGCACGGCCAAGCCGCCCAGGCCTTCGATCACGATGGCGATCACCACACCCAGCGATGCGGCGGGCAGGCCCACCGAGGCGATGTAGCCCGCGGTGCCGGCAAAGCCGGTGATCTTGCTGAGGGCGGCGGGCACGAACAGCAGCGCGATGAGCGCGCGGCCGGCGAGCGACAAGGCGTTCTGGAACGACGAGGTTTGCAGGTTGGACATGGTGAAGGCTCTTTCAGGTTTCAGTTGGACAAACAAAGGGATTCAGGGCGCGAGGTCGAACACCAGCACTTCGGCGCCACGGCCTGCACTGAGTTCCAGGCGCGATTCGTTCTCGATCAATGCGGCATCGCCGCCCGTCAACGGCTGGCCGTTGACCGACAGTTGACCCCGCACCAGGTGCACGTAGGTCTTGCGCTTCGCGTCGAGCGACAGCACCTGCGATTCGTCGCCATCGAACAGGCCCGCGTACAGCAACGCATCGGCGTGGATCGTGACCGAGCCCTGGGCACCGTCGGGCGAGGCCACCAGGCGCAACTGCCCGCGCTTGTCGGTCTCGGCGAAGCTCTTCTGCTCGTAGCTGGGCGGGATACCCGTCACGTTGGGCAGGATCCAGATCTGCAGGAAGTGCGTGGTCTGGCCTTCGGCGTGGTTGAACTCGCTGTGCATCACCCCGCGGCCGGCGCTCATGCGTTGCACGTCGCCGGGCGGAATGCCCTTGACGTTGCCCATGCTGTCCTTGTGCGCGAGGTTGCCCGAGAGCACGTAGCTGATGATTTCCATGTCGCGGTGGCCGTGCGTGCCGAAGCCCGTGCCCGGCGCGATGCGGTCTTCGTTGATCACGCGCAGGTTGCCGAATCCCATGTGCTCCGGGTCGTAGTAACCGGCGAACGAGAAGCTGTGGGCCGACTTCAGCCAGCCATGGTCCGCATGGCCGCGGTCCTGCGATCGGCGAAGTGTGAGCATGGTTCTCTCCTGTGTGTGGTGCCACACCGTCGCGGCACCGATGGAGTGAATGTAGGCGCACGGGAGGCGCAGC
>JAGOCV010000044.1 GCA_017998575.1 Burkholderiaceae bacterium | reverse complement strand
GAAAGGCGTGCTGATGGAGAAGACCTTGTAGGTGTTGATCCACACGGTGCCGGTCTGCAGCGCGCGCCCGATGCGCCAGGCGCTCTTGAAGTCGCGCGTCCAGATCCCCGAGGCCAGGCCGAACATGTTGTCGTTGCACTGCGCGATCAGGTCGTCCTCGTCCTTCCACGGCAGCAGCGCCAGCACCGGGCCGAAGATCTCCTCCTGGCACATGCGCGCGCTGTTGGGCAGGCCCTCGAAGATGGTCGGCAGGTAATAGCTGCCACCGTCGTAGAAGCCGCCCGTGGGGCGCTCGCCGCCGCACAGCACCTGGCCGCCTTCGTCGCGGCCCAGCTGCACGTACTTCTCCACCGAGGCGCGGTGGCCCAGGTTCACCAGCGGGCCCATCTGCGTCTCTTCCCTGGACGGGTCGCCCACGCGCAGCTTCTTCACGCCTTCGAGCAGGCGGGCCTTGAACTCGTTGTAGACGCTCTCGTGCACGAAGGCGCGCGAGCCGGCGATGCACGATTCGCCCGAGGAACTGAAGATGCCGTAGAGCACGCCGGCCACGGCGTGGTCCAGGTCCGCGTCGGGCATGACGATGGTGGGGGACTTGCCGCCCAGCTCCAGCGAGGTCGGCATGAGCTTCTCGGCCGCCAGGCGCTGGATGCCCATGCCCACGGTGGTGCCGCCGGTGAAGGCGATGCGCTTGATCAGCGGGTGCTTGACGAGCGCGTCACCGACGATGGAGCCCTTGCCCGGCAGCACGCTGATGATGCCGGCGGGCACGCCGGCCTGCTCGGCGATCCTGGCCAGCTCCAGGGCCATGCGCGGGGTGATCTCGGCGGGCTTGAAGACCATGGCGCAGCCGGCGGCCAGGGCCGGGGCGAGCTTCTGGGCCTCGCTGGCGATGGGGGAGTTCCAGGGGGTGATGGCGCCCACGACGCCCAGGGGCTCGTTCACGCTCATGCTGAGGAAGTCGCCGCGCGAGGGGGTGATGGTGTCTTCCCAGGTTTCGGCGGCGGCGCCGAAGAACTGGAAGGTGCCGGCGGCGCTGGCGACCAGGGCGCGGCATTCCTTGATGGGTTTGCCGTTGTCCAGGCGCTGGAGCTGGGCGAGTTCTTCGCCGCGCTCGCGGATGCCGTTGGCGATGCGGTAGAGGATGGCGGCGCGCTCGTGGTGCTTGAGTTTCGCCCAGGAAGGCTGCAGGCGGGCGCGTTCGGCGGTCTGCACGGCCTCGTCCACGTCGGCGGCGGTGGCCGCGTGCAGGCGGGCCACGGTGCTGCCGTCGTGCGGGTATTCGGTGGTGTATTCGGGGCCCGAGGCGTCGCGCCAGCGGCCCGCGAAGTAGCTTTGGAGTTTGTCGCTCATATCGTGACTGGGGAGGTGCGGTTGTGCAGGAAACGCAGGGCGGACAACACGGTCAGCGCCGAGGTTTTGGGGTTGTCGGGCAGGGGCTTGCCGCGCATGGTGATGCGCATTTCGCCGAAGGCGCCGCGCACGTCGATCTCGTGGATGTTCTCGGTCACGGTCGGGTCGGCGATCAGGCGCACGCGCGTCGCGTCCAGGCCCAGGCCGGCGAGCGAGACGGTGGCGGCCACGTTGGCGTTCTTCGGGTACAGGTGGGCGGCTTCGCGCGCCGTGGCTTCGAGGATGACGGTGGGCTCGGTGATCGCACCCAGGTCGGCCACCTGCTCGGCGGGGCTGCCGCGCCAGCCTTCGGGCGGCTTGCGGCCGGTGTAGGTGACGCTGTCCAGCCCGGCCAGGCGGGCCGAGGCGATGGCGTCGATGCCGCCGATGGCGCCGGCCAGCAGGTGCACCCGGGTGCCGCCGCGCTGCGCGGCGTCGGCCAGCTTCTCGGGCAGGCCGTCCTCCGACAGCGCACCGATGGACAGCACCGCGCATTCGATGCCGTGCTCCAGCGCGGGCAGCACATGGGCGGTGATGGCGGCGTGGCCCGCGCACTCCAGCAGCAGGGTGGTTTCGGGCGGCACCTGGGTGCAGACCGTCACGTCCTTGCCGAGCGCGGCCTGCGCATCGGCGACGTGGCTTTCGGACAGCACCACGTGCGTGATGCGCACGCTGGGGTGCCCGGCCATGCGCGCAAAGAGCGTGCGGCCGATGGCCCCGTAACCGATCAGCGTGACCTGCTGAAAATGCATGTGGGAACCTTCGTGCTGCGCACTGCGGTGCGAGCTTGCTTGGGAACGGCCCGGCGCGTCGCTCATACCTCTTCCTTCTTCTTCGGGGGGCCGGCGAACTTCACGGCAAACGGGCCCCAGGCGTTCATGTCCACTTCCACCACCACCGGGCCGCTGGCATGGGCCAGGGCCTTCTGCAGCGTGTCCTTGGTGGCGGCCGGGTCGGCCAGCTTGAAGTGCGGCACCTGCAGGCTGGCGCAGAGCTGCGCGAAATCGGGCGTGTGCAGTTCCACGTAAGCGTGGCGGCTGCCGTAGATGTCGTCCTGGATGTTCTTGATGACGCCGTAGCGCTGGTCGTTCATGACGATGAAGACCACGTTGGCTTTCTCCTGTGCGGCGCAGGCGAGTTCGCCCACGTTGAGCATGAAGCCGCCGTCGCCGCAGAGCGAAATGGTGCGGCGGCCCAGCGCGTGCTCGGCGTCGGCCACGGCCGCGCCCACGCCCATGGCCAGGCCCTGGCCGATGCCGCCGCCCAGGGCGTGCACGCCAGCGCGCGGGTGGTCCAGCACCGGGGCGCGGTTGCCCCACATGCTGTTGGAGAGCGTGATGTCGCGCACCCACCAGAGGTTCTTGCCGACGACCTCGCCCAGCGTGTTCTTGAGCTTGACGTACTGGCCCAGCGTGCCGTCCACCAGCGTGGCGGCTTCGGCGCGCGCGCGCTTCACGTCGGCGGCCAGCTGCGGGTCGATCTGCATGCGGCCTTCGAGCCGGTCGGCCAGGGCGTTGAGCGTGATCTCGGCATCGCCGTGCACGAAGAGCTGGCTGCTGTAGCCTCGGCCGTCGGTGAGGACGTTGGCGTCGATGCGGTAGCGCGTGGCCGGCAGCTTGAGCTTGTAGTTCAGCGTCTCGTTGCTGCGCAGGCGCGTGCCCACCGAGAGGAAGGCGTCCACCGTTTCATAGAACTCTTCGGCCGGCTTCTGCAGGTTGTAGGAGCCCAGCGTGGCGGGGTGGTCTTCGGGCACGATGCCCCGGCCTTGCACGGAGGACACCACGGCCCAGCCCATGTTCACCAGCCGCATCGCGGCGGCGCTGGCGCCGCGCGCGCCGCCGCCCAGCCACAGCAGGGGGCGCCTGGCGCTGAGCAGGCGCTCGGCCAGCTGGTCCACGGCGGCCAGGTTGGGCTGCACCGGCGGCACGGCCAGCGGCGAGAGGTCGGCCGGGAGGTCCAGCTTCATCTTCTGCACGTCGATCGGGATCTCGATGCTCACCGGGCCGCAGGGCGGGGTCTGCGCCAGGCGCACGGCTTCGCGCAGCGTGGCCAGGGCGGTCTCGGGGTTGCGGATGCGGAAGGCGTCCTTGCCCACGGCTTTGAGCATGGCCAGCTGGGCCGGGTGCTCGTGGATGTAGCCGAGGTCGCGGTCCAGGTAGGGCGACTCGATCTGCCCGGTGAGGTGCAGCAGCGGCGTGCCGGCGGTGATGGCTTCGACCATCGCGCCTGCCGCGTTGCCGCAGCCGGTGCCGGTGCTGGTGACGCACACGCCCAGCGTGCCGCTCACGCGCGCGTAGGCGTCGGCCATGTTGCACGCACCTGCCTCGCCGCGCGCCGAGACGAAACGGATCTTCTGGCGCGTGTGGAACGCGTCGAGGATGGGCATGTTGTGGATGGAGATCACGCCGAAGGCGGCGCGCACGCCGCACTGCTCCAGGAAGCGGGCGGCGAGTTCCCCCACGGTGATGCGTTGGGTAGAAGGGCTCATGCGACTTTCTTTTCGGTCGGTTTGGTTTGCCAGCCACCGCGGTTGGGCAGGTGGCTGATGCGTTCGGTGAGCTGGGCCGCAGCCTCGCGCACCTGGTTGACGAGAACCTCGAGTTCGCCCGGCTGCACCTGCTGCGCCGGGACGGTGATGCTCACGCAGGCGGCCACCTCGCCCCGGTCGTTGAAGACCGGTGCGGCGATGGTGGAGATGCCGGACTCGAACCCGCCCTGGCTCACGCCGTAGCCGTTGGCGCGGTCCTGGTCGATCAGCTGCTTGAGCTGTTCGACCGTGGCCGGGGTGCGCGGGGTGTACTTCGGCAGCTCGGGTTCGGGGTAGAGCTGGCGCAGGGCGTTCAGGTCGAGGTCGCTGAGGAGCAGGCGGCCCAGCACGGTGGCGTGGGCCGGCAGCCGCGCGCCGACCTGGATGGAGTGGAACAGCGCGCTGCGGCCGGCGACCTTGGCGATGAAGACCACGTCACGCGCATCGCGCACCACCACATGGGCCGAGTAGCCGCACTCGTCGCGCAGCGCTTCGATGATGGGGCGGCCGTGTTCGGTGAGCTCCATGGAGGCCAGGAACTCGAAGCCCAGGCGCAGCACGGACAGGCCGAGCTTGTAGTAGGCGCCGTCGCCCACGCGCTCGACGAAGCCGCCTTGCTCCAGCGTCTGCAGCATGCGGAACACCGAGGCGCGCGGCAGTTCGAGCCGGCGCGAGATTTCGGCGCCGGTGAGCTCGCGCTCGTCGCGGTTGAACAGCATCAGCAGTTGCAGGCCGCGCATGAGCGCGGGCACGGTGTAGCGGTCGTCGTTTTTCTCGGTGGCCATGGTCTTCTCCTCGTTCAGTTGAGACCCAGCAGGGCGTTGACCGCGCCGGGCGCTTCCAGCGGGCACGCGTGGCCCGCAGAACCGAGATCATTCCATGCCACGCCGGCGGCCTGGGCCACGGCCTGGCAGGACGCCGGCGTGGTGATGCCATCGGCGCTGCCGCTGGCCACCGCCACCGGCAGGCGCAGCTGCTTCAGGTCGGCCGCCAGGGTGCCGTGGGCGAGCAGGCGCGCGGCCTGCGTGTAGCCCGCCGGGATCACCTGCGACATGCTGTCGCGCACGGCCTCGACCAGCTCGGGTGCCGCGCCGGGCGAAAGCATGGCCGCGCCGCGCGCTTCGGCCATGCCCTTGGGGCCCAGCCGTTCCAGCGTGGCCAGCCGGTCGCGCAGCTTCTGCTCGCGCACGGCGGGGTCGGCGTTGCCGTAGCCACCGGCAGGCGAGAGCAGCACCAGGCGCTGCACGCGCGCAGGCGCCCGCAAGGCGGCCCGCCCGGCCATCAGCGCGCCCAGCGAATGGCCGACCAGCGTGATGGGCGTCTGCACGCCCAGCGCATCCAGCCAGGCCCAGAGGCGCTCGGCGTAGTCGTCGGCGCGCGGCCAGTCGGCCTGCACCGGGTCGCTGGTGCCGTAGCCGGGGGCATCCCAGGCCAGCACGCGCACGGGCTGGCCCGCTGCAGCGTCGAGCTGGCGCACCCAGCTGCCCGAGGCCGAGCCGATGCCGTGCAGCAGCACATGCGTGACCGCCGAAGCCGTGCCGGCTTCGCGGTACGACAGGCGAGCGCCATCCGCCAACGCAATGCGGCGCAGCGGGTGGGAGGCGAGGGCTTGAAGAGGCGTCATGGCAGCGGGCGTGACAGCGATCAACGCTTGATTTTTGCGAGGGGGCTGTCGGGCGGGTAGGTCGGGGTGATGGGCTTGGGAGAGCCCAGCATCACGCACATCAGTGCGTCTTCGTCGCCCACGTTGTGCTCTTCGCGGTACACGCCGGGCGGCACCGAGATCAGGTCGCGCTCGCCGACGATGGTTTCCCAGCGCTCGCCGTCCTTCTCGCAGACCACCTTCATGGCACCGCGCATGACGAAGAAGATTTCTTCCACGTCGTAGTGGATGTGCGAGGGGCCGATGTTGCCGGCCGGGATCACCATGGTGGAGAAGGTGAAGTGCGCGGCGGGCACGGTGTTGGTGTCCTTGTTCACGCCGGTGCCGCCGGTGCCCACGTAGCGCATTTGCGCACGGCGGTACTTGGGGTCGTAGTCGGCCTGGAACTTCAGCGCGTCCCAGTCGTAGCTGCGCGTGCTCTTGCGCGCCACGCGGGTTTCCATCCACTGCGCAAAGCTCTGGCCTTCCTGGCGCATCATGCCGCGCTGGGTCTCGGCTTCGGGCGGGATGTTGGCGTCCATCAGGCCGCGTTCGTTGAACACGGGCGCGTTGGCCGCGGCGGTGGGTTTGTCGATGGTGGCGGTGCTCATCAGTTTTCTCCTTTTCAGTTCATCGTGAAGCCGCCGTTGACGGGCAGCAGCTGACCGGTAATGAAGCCGCTGGCCTGTGTCAGCAGGAACAGGGCGGCGGCGTTGACGTCTTCGGGAATCTGGGGGCGCTGGATCGCGCGGCCCTTGAGGTAGTGCTCGTGCCGCTCCTGTGGCACATAGGCGGTGGCTTCCACCAGCGTGAGGCCGGGGGCGATGGCGTTGACGGTGGTGCCGTCCTCGCCCATTTCGCGTGCCAGCGACCGGGTCATGGCGATCACCGCGCCCTTGCTGGCCACGTAGGCCAGCAGGCGGGGCGCGCCCCAGAGCGCGGTGTCGGAGGCGATGTTGACCACGCGGCCGCCACCGGCTGCGGACAGGTGGGGGCGCGCGGCGGTGGTGACGAGCCAGGTGCCGCGCACGTTCACATCCATCACCAGGTCCCAGGTCTCGGGGCTGAGCTCGCCCATGCCCTTGCCACCGGAGTTGGTGATGGCCGCGTTGTTGATCAGGCCGTCGAGGCCGCCCAGCCACTGCACGGCAGCGTCCACCCCGGCGCGCACGCTGGCCGCGTCGAGCAGGTCCAGCGGCACGTAATGGGCGTTCGGGCCGAGGTCCTGAGCGAGCTGTCGCCCGGCCTCGTGCAGCACGTCGCTGATGACGACGCGCGCGCCGGCCTGCACCAGCGATTGCGCGAAGCTAGCGCCCAGGCCGCGGGCGGCGCCGGTCACGAGCACGCGGCGACCGGTGAGCTGGATTTCGTTGTGGCTCATGGTGTGGATCTCAGTTTTCAAGGCGTGTCGCACGACACAACATCCCCAGAGGCATCAAGGGTCCGGCTCCGCCGGCCCGAGATGCCGTCCCCCCTCCCAGCGCCGAAGGCGCGCCAGAGAGGGGGGAAGCCGCGCAGCGGCGCAGGGGGGTGTTCATATCAAGCCACGCGCCGCTCGGCGCTGGGCAGGTAGTGGAGGACACGTTTCTCGGCGATCACCACGGCGTAATAGGCCACGATGCCGATCACGGTGAGCGCACCGATGACCACGAACACCCCGGCGGTGTTGCCCTGGCCTTCGAAGAACACCAGCATGTAGCCCAGGCCCATGTTGCCGCCCACGAGTTCGCCGACCACCACGCCGATGACGGCGAGTGTGCTGGCGATGCGCAGGCCCGAGAACAGGGGCGGCAGCGTGGTCGGGAACTCGACCATGCGGAACACCTGCAGCCGGGTGGCGGAGAACGAGCGCGCGAGGTTGATGAGGTCGTGGTCCATGGTGCGCATGGCCGAGAGCACGTTGATGAGCACCGGGAAGAACACGATCAGGACCGCGACCAGGATCTTGGGGTACATGGTGTAGCCCAGCCACATCACGAACAGCGGCGCGAACGCCACCTTGGGCGCGATCTGCAGCGCCAGCAGGTAGGGCGAGAGCACGGCTTCCACCTTGGGCGAGAGGCCCAGGGCGTAGCCGATCAGCGCGCCCAGCAGCGAGCCCAGGATGAAGCCGATCACGACTTCCAGACCGGTGATGCCGGCGTGCCAGAGCAGGCGCTCGCTGCCCCAGATGCGCACCGCCTCTTCCCACACCCGCGAGAACGGCGGCAGCACGAATTCGGGCACGCCCAGGGCGCCGGGAACATATTCCCAGATGCCCATGAACAGCACCAGAACCAGCAGGCTCCAGAGCGCTGTGCTGTAGCGCTGCAGTACGTCTTTCATGTCGTGACTCTCGAAGGCGGGAAGGGAAGGGCGCGGCTTACTTGGCCGTCACGAACTGGTTGGTGTAGAGCTCCTTGACCGGGGTCTCTTTCGGCACCACGCCGTTGGTGACGTAGAACTTCTGCAGCTCGGCCAGGCGGGCTTCGTCCATCGTGCCGGGCACCTTCTGGGCGGCGTAGACGTATTTGTTGAACAGCTCGAAGGCCTTCAGGATGCTGGCTTCCTTGCCCTTGTGCACCGGCACGTGCGCCACGTAGGCGGTGGTGGCGGCCTTGGGGTCGGCCATGATGTCCTTCATGCCCTTGAGCGTGGCGCGCACCAGCTTCTGGATCAGCTGCGGGTTCCTGGCGATGGTCTCGTCGGAGGCCAGGATGGCCTGGGCCATGCTCTTGAAGTAGATGTCGGCCGGCAGGATGTCGACCTGCGCGCCGGCTTCCATCGCGCTCACCGTCCAGTCGGGCACGCCGGCCATGGCCGTGGCCTTCTTGGCGGCGAACTGCTGCCACACACCGGCCGGGCCGGCGGCCTGGATGTTGACGTCGTTCTTGGTCAGGCCGACCTTGCTGAGCATGCCGAGCAGGGCGTAGTAGGTGGTGTCGGTGTAGGCCAGGACGGTGACGGTCTTGCCCTTGAGTTCGCGCGGGCTCTCGATCTTCTCGTCCTTGTGGCTCACGAGCTGGGTCAGGGAGCCGGCGCCGAGCACGGCCACGGCCTTGACAGGAATACCCTGGGCGCGGGCGATGATGGGGGTGTCGCCGATGGCGCCACCGATGACGGCGTTGCCGGCACCAATCTGCTTGGCCACGTCCACGCCGCCGCGGGCGGTGACGAAGTTGACCTTGAGGCCTTCCTGTTCGTAATAGCCCTTGGCCTGCGCCAGCATCCAGGGGCCGAAGGCCGGCAGCGTGCCCGGGGCGGGCAGCAGGTAGGTGATTTCCTGCAGCTGGGCATGGGCCGCCAGGGGCGACGCCAGCGCCGCAGCGGCGAGCAGGCTCAGGCAGGCACGGCGGGTTCCGTTGAAAGCGCGGGTCATCTTCATGGCAACTCCAGGGGCAGGTGGGTGGATGGAAAAAGGAAAGCGGGATTCAGTGCACGTCGGTCTGCGCGTCGAGCTTGAGCAGGTCCATCAGGCGCGAGACGTAGTCGCCCACGGCGGGGTGCTTGCGGCGCGCCATCGGGTTGTCGCGGCCGGGGATGTCGACCACGATCTCTTCGACGATGGTGCCGGGGCGCTCGCTCATCACCAGGATGCGGTCGGACAGCGCGACGGCCTCGGCCAGATCGTGGGTGATGAACAGCACGGTCTTCTTGTGCTCGGCCACGGTGCGCGCCAGGTCCTGCTGCAGGATCATCTTGGTCTGCGCGTCGAGGGCGGAGAAAGGCTCGTCCATCAGCAGCACGATGGGGTCGACCGCGAGCGTGCGGGCCATGGCGGCGCGCTGGCGCATGCCGCCGGAGAGCTGGTGCGGGTAGCTGTTGCCGAAGCCCTTGAGGTGGCACTGGGCCAGCAGCTTCTCGGAGATGGCGGCGCGGTCGGCGGCGCGCACACCGCGCAGCTCCAGGCCGAACTCGACGTTCTGCGAGATCGTGCGCCAGGGCATGAGCAGGTCTTTCTGCAGCATGAAGGCGACGTGCTTGTTGGGGCCGGTGACGACTTCGCCGTTGACCTTGACGGTGCCGGCCGAGGCCTTGGCCAGGCCCGAGCCCATGTTGAGCAAGGTGCTCTTGCCGCAGCCCGAGGGGCCGATCAGCGACACCACCTCGCCGGGCTGGATGGACAGCGTCACGTTGCGCGCGGCGATCACTTCCGGGTTCTTGCCCCGCCCAGGGAATCGCTTGTCCACCCCGATGAATTCGATCGCGGGATGCAAGCTGCCGGTGGCCGGGGTGCTTGCGCGGGTGCCGTGAAGTGCGTCGTTCATGGGAGCCTGCGGGTGGTGATGGACGTTTTGTATATGAAACGTTGATTCATTACGGAATCAATGCTAGGGCTGTTGCCCGGCTTTGTCTGGAAAAACCGACTAAGGCCATGGGGTATTGGCGAGGGCGGCCGGGCCCGCTGCCCGGAGCTCGGATCGGGTGCCTGGGAGAGGGGGCCTTGTCTATGGCCTAATAGCGGCTTTTGCAATCTCTCTCAGGAACCAGCCATGGGCAACAAAATCGTCACCGAAGCCGACCGCAAAGCCACTCCCCGTCCGAAGCCCGTCGCTGGCGTCACCCTGCAAACGCCCGGCCGCGGCCAGCGCGTGAGCCTGGAGCGTGGCGTGGCCACGCGCAGCAAGAAGAACCCGGGCAAGCGCTCGAAGAAGGGCGGCTGATCCTTTCCGGTCAGAACCCTCTGCCACAAGGCCCGCACTGCGGGCCTTTTGTTTTTTGGGCCCTTGGGTTGGCCCTTTTGCGCTCGCGGGCATTTTTGACGCCGAGACAAATATTGCCTAGGCATGTATATTCGCGACATGCCTCGCACCCATCCACCTGCCACGTTCTACGACGGTCACAACTTCACGCCCAGCCAGAGCGTGGGTTACCTCATGAAGCGCGTGATGATGTCCATCGTCTCCCAGGCCGACAAGCGCCTGTGCATGCACGACCTCACCACGGCGCAGTGGGGGCCGCTGATGAAGCTGCGCATGCAGGGCACGGCCACGGTGGCCGAGCTGGCGCGCTGGTCGCAGATCGACGCCGGCGCCATGACACGGCTGCTCGACCGCCTGGAGAAGAAGGGCCTGTGCACGCGCGTGCGCTCCACCGAAGACCGGCGTGTGGTGGTGGTGGAACTCACGCCCGAGGGCAAGGCCGCCATGGAGCATGTGCCCGAGGTGCTGGCCGACGTGATGAACCAGCACCTGGCCGGTTTCAGCAAGTCCGAGTGGCAGGCGCTGCTCGGTTACCTGAATCGCATGGTGGAGACGGGCGAGGCCCTGAAGGACTCGGGCTGACGGGTCGTCAGACCACGCCTGCCTGACCGCCTTGTTGACCCAATTACTTGCCTAAGCAAATGAAGCCTTATCAAACATCTTCCGTTCGCCGCACCGCCGCCGCCCTGAGCGCGGTGGCGCTGGCCGCCGTGCTGGCCGGTTGCGCCAGCAGCGCCGGCATCCAGTCGCAATCGACCGCGCTGGCGCCGCAGGCCGCGGGCCTGGCCCAGCCCGCGAGCGGTGGGGCCCCGCTGCCCGTGCCGGCCGACTGGTGGCGCAGCTGGGGCGATGCGTCCCTGGTTCGCGTGATCGACCAGGCCCTGCAGGCCCAGCCTTCCTTGAAAGTGGCGCAGGCCCGCCTGCGGCGCGCCCAGGCCGCCACGGCGGGCGAGGAGGCCGCCGATGGCCTGAAGATCACCGGCAGCGCCGACGCGACGCGCCAGCACTTCAGCGCCAACAGCATCTACCCCGCGCCGCTGGGTGGCTCCACCCGCACGCTGGCCAACGCACAGATCGCGGGCAGCTGGGAGTTCGACTTTTTCGGCCTGCACCGTTCGGCGATCGAAGCGGCCGTGGGCAGCGAGCGCGCCGCCGCCGCCGACCTGCAGGCCGCGCGCAACGTGCTGGCGAGCAACGTGGCGCAGACCTATGTGCAGCTCGGCCGCCTGCTGGCGCAGCGCGAGGTGGCGCAGCAGGCCCTGGTGCAGCGCGAGCAGATGCTGGGCCTGATCCGCCAGCGCGTGGACGCCGGGCTGGACACGCGTGTGGAGCTCAAGCAAGGCGAGGGCGCGCTGCCCGATGCGCGCGTACAGATCGAGCAGATCGACGAGCAGATCGCCGCCACGCGCCACGCGCTGGCCGCGCTCGCCGCCCAGCCGCCGCAGAGCTTCGACCAGCTCAAGCCCGACCTGCAGGCCCTGCGCCCGCTGGCGCTGCCCGAGGTGCTGCCGGCCGACCTGCTGGGCCGCCGCCCCGACATCACCGCCGCCCGCTGGCGCATGGAGGCGGCCACCAAGGGGGTGGACGTGTCCAAGGCTCAGTTCTATCCCAACGTGAGCCTCACCGCCTTCGTGGGCCTGTCCAGCATCGGCCTGGACCGCCTGGTGGAGTCGGGCAGCCAGCACTACGGCATCGGGCCGGCGATCCACCTGCCGATCTTCGACGCCGGTCGCCTGCGCGCGCAGCTGCGCACCCGCACTGCGGACCTCGACGCGGCCATCGAAAGCTACAACGGCGCGGTGCTCGAAGCCGTGCGCGACACCGCCGACCAGCTCAACGCCCGCCAGTCGCTGGAGCGCCAGCGCGAGCAGCAGGCGCAGGCGCGCAGCGCCGCCGAAGCGGCCTACGACATCGCCACCCAGCGTTACCAGGCGGGCCTGAGCGGTTACCTCACCGTGCTCAGTGCCGAGACCTCGCTGTTCAACCAGCGGCGCCAGACCGTGGACCTGCAGGCGCGGGCCCTGTCCACCCAGGTGGCGCTGGTGCGCGCCCTGGGCGGCGGCTTCGAGACCGATGCCCCGGCCTCGCACTGATTCCTTTTTTTCATCTTGCTCACCGACCAACGGAGCCTCTCATGACCACCCCTTCCGATACCACCGCACCGCAAGGCAATCCCGCCCGCAAGAAGGCCCTGACCGCCGTGAGCGCGGTCGTGCTCGCCGCCGGCCTGGGCTACGCCGCCTACTGGGCGCTGGTGCTCAACCATTTCGAGACCACCGACAACGCCTACGTGCAGGGCAACCTCGTACAGATCACGCCGCAGGTGGCGGGCACGGTGGTGGCGATCAACGCCAACGACAACGACCATGTGCAGGCCGGCCAGTGGCTGGTGCGCCTGGACCCGACCGACGCGAAGATCGCGCTGGAGCAGGCCGAGGCCCAGCTGGCGCAGACCGTGCGCGAGGTGCGCACGCTCTACGCCAACAACCGCACCCAGGGCGCGCAGATCGCGCTGCGCGAAGCCGACCTGGCGCGCGCGCAGGCCGACCTGCAGCGCCTGCAGGACGACGTGGCGCGGCGCCAGCCGCTGGTGGCCTCGGGCGCTGTCGGCCAGGAAGAGTTCAAGCACGCCACGGCCCAGCTCGCCGCCGCGCGCAGCAGCGCCGAGGCCGCCCGCGCGGCCGTGCTGGCCGCGAAGGAGCAGCTGGCCTCGAACCAGACGCTGACCGAAGGCATCGCCGTGGATCAGCACCCCAGCGTGCTGCGCGCGTCGGCGCGCGTGCGCGAGGCCTACGTCGCGCTCAAGCGCGTCGAGCTGCAGGCGCCGGTGGCCGGCTATGTGGCGCGCCGCAACGTGCAGCTGGGCCAGCGCGTGCCGGCCGGTTCGCCGCTGCTGTCGGTGATCGCGCTCGACCAGGTCTGGGTGGACGCCAACTTCAAGGAAAGCCAGCTCAAGAACCTGCGGCTCGGTCAGCCGGTGGAGCTCATCGCCGACGTGTACGGCAAGAACGTGAAGTACCACGGCACCATCGAGGGCCTGGGCGCGGGCACCGGCGCGGCCTTCGCGCTGCTGCCGGCACAGAACGCGACCGGCAATTGGATCAAGGTGGTGCAGCGCGTGCCGGTGCGCGTGCGCCTGGATGCGAAGGAGCTGGTGGACCATCCGCTGCGCCTGGGCCTGTCGATGGAAGCGCGCGTGGACGTGAGCAAGACCGACGGCCGCATGCTGGCCGATGCGGCCGCCGCGTCGCAGGAAGTGCAGACCGCCGTGTTCGAGCAGGACAACCGCGAGGCCGATGCCCGTGTGCAGCAGATCATCGGCCAGCACGGCGGCGGCCTGGCGCGCGCCACGGCGGCACTGCGCAAGCCCGCCGCGCCCGTGGCACCGGCCGCACCGGTGACGACCGACTCGCTGGCCCTGGCCCGCTGAACCGGCGCTGATCGAACATGGCCGACAGCCACGCTCTTCCCGCGCCGGGGTCTTCGTCCGCCGCGCCTGCGCCGCCCGCGCCGAGCGCCGCGCCGCCGGCATTCGAGCCGCTCAAGGGCACGCAGCTGGTGCTGGGCACGCTCGCGCTCTCGCTGGCCACGTTCATGAACGTGCTCGACACCTCGATCGCCAACGTGTCCATTCCCGCGATCGCGGGCGACATGGGCGTGAGCCCGGCGCAGGGCACCTGGGTCATCACCTCGTTCGCGGTGGCCAATGCCATCTCGGTGCCGCTCACCGGCTGGCTCACGCAGCGCTTCGGGCAGGTGCGCCTGTTCACCATGAGCGTGCTGCTGTTCGTGGTCGCTTCGTGGCTGTGCGGCCTGGCGCCGAACATCGGCATGCTGATCGCGTTCCGCGTGCTGCAGGGCCTGGTGGCCGGCCCGATGATTCCGCTTTCGCAGACGCTGCTGCTGGCGAGCTACCCGCGTGCCCTGGCGGGCACGGCGATGGCGATGTGGGGCATGACCGTGCTGGTCGCGCCGGTGGCCGGGCCGCTGCTGGGTGGCGGGATCACCGACAACATCTGGTGGCCGTGGATGTTCTACATCAACATCCCGGTCGGCCTGGGGGCGGCCGCGCTCACCTGGTCCATCTACCGCAGCCGCGACCCAGGCCCGCGCCGCGTGCCGCTGGACGTGGTCGGCCTGGTGCTGCTGGTGCTGTTCGTCGGCGCGATGCAGATCATGATCGACATGGGCAAGGAGCTGGACTGGTTCGCGTCGGGCGAGATCGTCGCGCTGGCCGTGGTCGCGGTGGTGAGTTTCCTGTTCTTCCTGGCCTGGGAGCTGACCGACCGGCACCCGATCGTGGAGATCCGCCTGTTCGCGCGGCGCAACTTTGTCACCGGCACGCTCGCGCTGTCCATCGCCTACGGCCTGTTCTTCGGCAACGTGGTGCTGTTGCCGCTGTGGCTGCAGCAGCACATGGGCTACACGGCGACCTGGGCCGGGCTGGCCACCGCGCCCGTGGGCCTGCTGGCCATCGTGCTCTCGCCCTGGGTGGGCAAGAACGTGAGCCGCATCGACCCGCGCAAGCTCGCGACGGTGGCCTTCATCGGTTTTGGCGTGGTGCTGTGGATGCGCTCGCACTTCAACACCCAGGCCGACTTCATGACCATCCTGATCCCCACGCTGTTGCAGGGGGCGGCCATGGCGTTCTTCTTCATCCCGTTGCAGGCCATTGTGTTCTCGGGCCTTCAGCCGCATCAGACGCCCTCGGCCGCCGGCCTGTCCAACTTCGTGCGCATCACCGCCGGTGCGGTGGGCACCTCGCTGTTCACCACGCTGTGGGACAGCCGGGCCTCGCTGCACCACGCGCAGCTGGTGGAATCCATCCACAACGGCAACGCCACCGCCATGGCCACGCTGGACCAGCTCATGGGCAGCGGCCTGAGCCGCGAACAGGCGCTGGCCAACATCGACCGCATGATCAACCAGCAGGCGTACACGCTGGCCGTGACCGACCTGTTCTACCTGTCCGCAGCGCTGTTCTTCGTGCTGGTGGCGGTGATCTGGTTCTCCAAGCCGGTGCACGGCGCGGCGGTCGACGCAGGCGGCGCGCACTGACAGAAACACCCCCCTGCGCCGCTGCGCGGCTTCCCCCCTCCGTGGCGCGCCTTCGGCGCTTCGAGGGGGGACGGCATCTTGGGCCGGCGGAGCCGGACCCTTGATGCCCCTGGATGGGGCACTTCGTCGTTGCCGCGCTACCATGCTCTGGCACCCATCTGGCGGTGCGTCAGTGGAGTGTTCACATGGGCTGGTTCTCGAAAAGCACGGACGGTTTCTTTCTTGCCACTACGCTGCCGCCGGGCATCGAGCGCTCGCAGTATCTGGGCATCGTGCATGGCGAAGCCATCATCGGCGCCAACATCTTTCGCGATCTGTTCTCGTCGGTGCGCGACGTGGTGGGTGGCCGCGCCGGCGGTTACGAGCGAGCCCTCTCGGGCGCGCGCGATGCGGCCATGGAAGACCTCATCGAATCGGCACGCGAGATGGGCGCCACCGGCGTGATCGGCATCGACTTCGACTACGAGGTGCTGGGCGAGACCAACGGGATGATGATGGTCGCTGTGAGCGGCACCGCGGTGAAGCTTTAAGCCTCGATCTGCATGGCCGGCCGGGCCTGGACCTTCCCCAGCCAGGCCAGCACGTGCGCGTGCTTCTGCACCGGCGCACCGATGTAGGCGCTGTAGCCGATCACCGAGCCCACGATCAGGTCGGCCATCGAATAGTCCGCGCCCAGCATCCAGGGCTGCGCGGCCAGTCGCTGATCGAGCAGCGCGAGCAGTTCGTCCATGGCCTTGTGGCCCGCCTGGCCATGCGCGTCGTCGGGTGTGCCCATGTCGCGCGCTGCCTGCAGCCGCACCAGCTGGGCGCCGTACGTCACGTAAGACCACACGCTCCAGGCCATGGCCTGCAGGCGTTCGGGCGTGCCTTCGGCCGGCCACAGACCGCGCTCCACGCCGTACTGCCCCGCGAGCCAGAGGTGGATGGCCAGGGCTTCGAACATAGGCGCACCGTCCACCGTCAGCGTGGGCACCTTGCCGTTCGGGTTGAGCGCCAGGTAGTCGGGCCTGCGCTGTTCACCGGCATGGATGTCGATCTTCACGCGTTCGTGCGGCACGCCGAGTTCGGCCAGGGCGCAGGCGATGGGGGTGGCGCTGGACATGGGGTGCCAGTAGAGAACGATCTTGGACATGGTGGGCTCCTGGGTTGAGGGTTGGACCCGGCACCGCGCCGGGCAGGGGGCCAATGTCGCATTCATTGCGGACAGAATCGGCCCTCGATAGGCGGTAGAGTCTGGGCATGTTGTCCTCGTCCTCACGGCTGTTGCGGGTGCTGTCGCTGCTGCAGACGCGCGCCCACTGGCCCGGCCACGAACTGGCCGAGCGCCTGGAGGTGCACCCGCGCACCCTGCGGCGCGACATCGACCGCTTGCGCCAGCTCGGCTACCCCATCCACGCCAGCAGCGGGGTGGCCGGCGGCTACGCCTTCCGCGCCGGCCAGACGTTGCCGCCGTTGTTGCTGGCCGATGACGAGGCGCTGGCCGTGGCGATCGCCTTGCAGGTGGCCGCGTCCGGCACCGTGAGCGGGGTGGAGGAGGGGTCGCTGCGCGCGCTGGTGAAGCTGGAGCAGGTGATGCCCGCGCGGCTGCGCCGCCGCACCGACGCGCTGCGCTCGGCCATCCTGCCCATGCAGCGCATCGGGCCGACCATCGACGCCAGCGTGCTGGCGACGCTGGCCACGGCCTGCCGCGACCAGCTGCAGGTGGGTTTCCGTTACCGCGACATGCGCGGCCAGAGCACCGATCGCGTGGTGGAGCCACAGGGCCTGGTGCACACCGGCAGCCGCTGGTATCTCGTGGCCTGGGACCCGGCGCGCGACGATTGGCGCACCTTTCGCATTGACCGCGTGGAGGGCGCGCCGGCCACCCGGGCGCATTTCGCGCCCCGCCCACCGCCGGCGGGCGACCTGCGCGCCTACGTCTCGGGCACGCTGGCCGGCGTGCAGCAGGGCGACGAGGCGCGCGTCGTGCTGCACCGGCCCCGGGACGTGATGGCGCGCACCATCCCGCCCTCGGCCGCCACGCTGGAGGCGATCGACGAGGCGAGCTGCCTCATGCGCTGTGGCGTCGGCCAGCGGGACTCGCTGGACTCCCTCGCCTACTGGCTCATGGCGATGGACGTGGACTTCGACGTGCTGGAGCCGCCCCGGCTGCACGAGCGCCTGCGCGCCGCCGGCGAGCGCCTCGCGCGCAACCTGGCGCGAGCGGGCGCCTGAGCGTCAGCCGCCGCGCAGCGCGCGCAGCAGTTTCTGGCCAGCGCGCCCGTTGCTCTCATGGCCCAGGCGCTGTTGCTCGGCGCGGATGGCCACGCGGCTCTTCTCGCCGAGCATGCCGTCGACCTCGCCGATGTCGTGGCCGCGGGCGATCAGCAGGGTCTGCACTTCGCGGCGCTCGGCGCGCGAGAGGCCGGGGTCGTCGGTCGGCCAGGGGGTGACGAAGGGGCCGTCGCCGCGCAGGCGGTCCGACAGGTGCGCGATGGCCAGGCCGTAGCTCTCGGCCGCGTTGTAGCTGTAGATCGCGTCGAAGTTGCGCAGCACCAGGAAGGCCGGCCCTTGCGGTCCGGCGGGCGTGAGCAGGCCGGCACTGCCGCCGGGCGGCAGGGGGGAGCCGTCCACCCGCTTCACGCCGCGCGCCGACCAGTCGTCCATGCTGCGCTTGGTGCGCCGGCCTTCGTTGGTGGTGTTGAAACCGGGCGGCAGCTTCACCTCGAAGCCCCAGGGCTGGCCGCTTTGCCAGCCGGCCTTGGCGAGGAAGTTGGCGGTCGAGGCGAGGGCGTCGGGCGTGCTGTCCATCAGGTCGGCGCGGCCGTCGCCGTCGAAGTCCACCGCCAGCCGCTCGAAGGTGCTGGGCATGAATTGCGTGTGGCCGAAGGCGCCAGCCCAGGAGCCCACCAGCCGCTCGGCCGTGATGTGCCCGGCCTGCAGGATGCGCAGCGTGGCGTAGAACTCGGTGCGGAAATAGGCCTGCCGGCGGCCGAAGCACGACAGCGTGCCCAGCGACTGCACCAGCGGCGATTTGCCGAAGGTCTGGCCGAAGTTGCTTTCCACGCCCCACACGGCGACCACCGTGGCCGGGTCCACGCCGAAGCGTTCCTGCACGCGCTGCAGCGTGTCGGCGTGCTGGGTGAGCAGGGCCTTGCCCTCGGCCACGCGCTGCTCGTCCACCAGGCCGGCGAGGTAGTCCCAGATCGCGGTGCGGAACTCGGGCTGGAAGTTGAGTTTGTCGATCACGCTCATGTCGGGCTGCAGGCCCTGCGTGTACCGCGAGAAGGTCGCTTCGTTCACGCCCACGGCACGCGCCGGCGCGCGCAGCCCGCTGAGGCAGTTCT
>JAGOCV010000043.1 GCA_017998575.1 Burkholderiaceae bacterium | reverse complement strand
CCGATGCCGTGCTGGCGCGCCAGCACGCTCACCGCCGCGCCGCCGGCCAGGAAGTTCTCCACCATCTGCCAAGTCACGTCGCTCGGGTAGGCCGAGACGCCGCGCGCGGCCAGGCCATGGTCGGCCGCGCACACCAGCATCTGCGGTGAACGCAGCTCGGGCCGCTCGGTGCCCAGGATCAGGCCGATGCGCTGCGCCAGGGATTCGAGGCGACCCAGCGAGCCCACGGGCTTGGTCTTGTTGTCCAGCGCGCGCTGCAGCGCCTGGGCGAGGTCGGGTTGGGTGATGTCGGAGATGGGGTTCATGTCAGTTCCCGATGAGTTGATCGAGCACGCCGGGCTCGACGTGTTGGTGGAGGAAATCGGCCAGGCCGTCGAACACGGTCTCCAGCGTGGGCACGGTGGCGCCGAACAGCGCGTGCAGGACGCGCGGGTCTTCGAACAGGCCATGCAGGTAGACGCCGAGCACGTTGCCCTGCGCGTTCTGCCAGCCCAGGCCGTCGGGCAGCGCCTCGCGCGCCACGTCACCAGCGGCGGCCATGGCCGCGTGCGGCAGTGTCTGTCCGTGGTGAATCTCGTAACCTGCGGCGTCCACATCCGACAGGGCGGCCCACACACCGGTGAGGCGGCCAAAGCGGGTCTGTGTGTGGCGCACGGTCTTCTGCGGATCGAACTGCGTCACCAGCGGCAGCAGGCCCAGGCCGGGCGCGTTGCCGTCGATGCCGTGGGTGTCGATCAGCGCCTCGCCCAGCATCTGCAGGCCGCCGCACACGCCCAGCACCGCCCCGCCCTGCGCGGCATGCGCGGCGACGGCATGGTCCAGGCCTTGCGATCGCAGCCACGCGAGATCGGCGGCGGTGGCCTTGCTGCCGGGCAGCACGATCCAGTCAGCCCCGGCGCAATCGGCCGGCGCGCGCGCCCAGACCAGGCGCACGCCGGGCACGTTCTTCAGCGGCTGGAACTCGTCGAGGTTGCTGATGCGCGGGTAGGCGATCACCGCCATGGTCAGAAAACCAGACGCCGCGTGCGCGGTTTCGCCGCCGGGCCGCCCCAAGGCGAAACCCGCCCCCTTGGGGGGCAGCGCAGGACGCACCGCGCCAAGCGTGGGGGCCATATTGAACACGCCGTCTTCTTCCGGCAGGCCGTGCTGCCACCACATCGGCAGCACCGCCACTGTAGGCACACCGGTGAGTTCTTTCAACTGTTGCGGCGCGGGTGCCAGCAGACTGGCGTCGCCCCGGAACTTGTTGAGCACGAAGCCGTGGATCAGCGCGCGTTCCTCGGGCGGCAGCAAGGCCCAGGTGCCGTAGAGGTGGGCGAAGGCGCCGCCCCGGTCGATATCGGTCACCAGCAGGCAGCGCGCCTGCGCGTGCAGGGCCACGCGCATGTTCACGATGTCGCTGGCGTGCAGGTTGATCTCGGCTGGCGAGCCCGCACCCTCGATCACCACCACGTCGTTTTCCTCGCGCAGCGCATCGAGCGCTGCGGCGATCTGCGGCCACACGTGCAGGCTGCGCCCACGCCAGGGCATGTGGGACAGGGTCTCGTTCACCTGCCCCATCAATACCACCTGGCTGCGCGTGTCGGCCTCGGGCTTGAGCAGCAGCGGGTTCATGCGCACCTCGGGCTCGGCGCGCGCGGCGAGCGACTGGAAGTACTGCGCCGAACCGATCTCCCCGCCCTCGACCACCCGGGCGTTGTTGCTCATGTTCTGCGCCTTGAAGGGTGCTACCTTGAGCCCCTGGCGCGCATAGTGCCGGCACAGCGCGGTGGTGAGCCAGCTCTTGCCCGCGCCGCTGGTCGTGCCCAGCACCATCACGCAACGCGCGGTCATGCCACGCGCTCCTCATGGGCCAGCAGGGCCGCGCGCAACGCGGCCTGCGCCTCGGGCGGCCGGGCCCCCAGGCGCCACTGCCCGGGCAGACCGAAGGAGCTGGCGTCGCGCAGCTTGATGCCTCGAGCGCGCAAGCCCGGGACGTCCAAAGGCCGTGGCGGCATGGCACAGAAATACGGGGCCTCGCTGGGCCGCACCATCCAGCCCCGCCGTGTCAGCAAGCCCCGCAGCTCGCGGGTCCAGCGGGTCAGCGTCGGCAGGCTCTGCAACACCCAGGACTGTGCGGCGGGCGAGGCCCAGGCGTCGAGCATGGCCACGGCGTGCGCACCCAGGGGCCATGAGGGAGCCAGCCGGTCGAGCGAGCGCACCATGCACTCCTCGCCGACCGGGGCGATGGCGTAGCTGCCTCGCACCCCGGTGAGGCCCAGCGCCTTGTTCGGCGTCCAGAGTTGCCAGACGCGGTCCAGCGCCGCCGCATCAAGGCTGCACTGCCCGCCCAGTCGAAGCGGTTCGTAGGCGCGGTCCAGCACCACCAGCGGGCCCGATGCCGCCACGGCACGCGCCTGGGGCTCGGCCTGGCCCAGCGGGCTGCCGGGCTCGCACAGCCAGGCCAGATCGGCCTGCGCCGGGTCCGGAGTGCGTTCCAGGCGCCAGGCGCTCGCGGCGCGCGCGTAGTCTCCGTAGGCCAGCGCGGGCAACCAGATGCGCCGGCCGCCTTCTCGCGCCACCCAGGCGGTGATGCGGCCGATGAATTCGCTGGCACTGCCGGCGATCAGGATGCGGTCGACGTCCACCAGGTGGAGGGCCGCGAGCGTGGCGCGCAACGCGGTGTAGGTGGGGTCGGGGTAATGCCTCGGGTCGGCCTGCCGCAAGGCGGCCAGCACCTGCGGACAAGGCCCGCAGGCGTTGGCGTTGGTGGAAAAATCCCAGGTCGGCACGCCCAGCTCATCGGGGCCTCCGTGAAAAGTCGACAGTGCGTGCGTCATGCGATGTTCCCCCAGGCGAACACAGCCCACAACAAGGCCCCGCTCGCCAACATGTGTACCACCCCGCCCGCCAGCCGAAGGGCCCGCGCGGTGTCGGCCGCCTGGGGGCTTCGCCCCTCGGCATTCAACTCATAGACCCCCGGTTTGCCCAGGCGCACATCCAGCGCGAGCGCCATCGCGGCCATCGGCCATCCGCTGTTGGGCGAGGGTGTGCGGCGCGCCTGCGCCGGCAGCGAGCGCCAGCCCCGGAAAGCGCCTAGAAAGCCCAGCAGGATCGCGGTGAGGCGCGCGGGCAGCCAGGACAGCGCGTCGTCGGCGCGCGCCGCCCATTTGCCGGCCCAGGTCCAGTCGCGGCCCTGGCGTTCGCCCCGGTAGCCCCACATGGCGTCGGCCGTGTTGGCAAAACGGTAGAGCGCCGCACCCGGCAGGCCGGCGACGGCGAACCAGAACAGCGGCGCCACCACCGAGTCGTTGAGGTTTTCGGCCAGCGATTCGATCGCGCTTTCGCGCACCTGCGCCTCGTCCAGCGCGGTCACGTCGCGGCTCACCAGCCAGCCCAGGCGCTCGCGCCCGGCCGCCAGGGATTCACCCAGCGCGGACTCGACCGCAACCACTTCGTCGCGCAGCATGCGCCACGCGAGCAGGGGCTTGAGCAGCAGGCCCGTGACGAGGACTTGCAACCACACCGCCCCTTCGCTCACGAGCCGCATCAGCGCGAAGGCGATGGCGGCCACCAGCAGCGCGCCGGCCATCCAGGCCAGGGCGCCGAGCAAGAAGGGCCGCACCGTGCCGTGGGCTGCGCCCCAGGCTGGCGCGATGCGCGGGCCCAGCCACCCGAGGTAGCGCCCCATCCCCACCACCGGGTGGAATCGCGCGGGCGGCTCACCCCAGCGGTCCACCAGCAGGGCCACCAGCATCGCCGCTGGCGCCAGCCAGGAGAGGAGATCCATCGAGACGCTCATGCGGGTAACCCCGCCGTGGTGACGGCAGCGATCCGAAGGGCTTGCAGCAGGACCTCGATGTCCGCCGGAGTGTGCGCGGCAGACAGCGCGATGCGCAGCCGCGCGGTGCCCGCCGGCACGGTGGGCGGGCGGATCGCAGGCACCCAGAGCCCCTGTTCGCGCAGCACGGCCATCACGGCCAGCGCGGCGGCGTTGTCGCCGATCACCAGCGGCTGGATCGCGGTGATCGAAGGCATCAGTGCCCAGCCAGCGGCGTCGAGCGCAGCATCGGTCCCCGGGGCCAGGCCTTCGCGCAGCTGCGCGATGTGGGCTTGCAGCAGCTGTCGGCGGCGCTCGCCATCGGCGCCCAGCGCGCAGCGCAGGCCCGCGCGCACCGCCTCGGCGAGCAGCGCGGGCGCGGCCGTGGCGTAGGTGTAGCTGCGGGTTTTCTGCAGCAGCCACTCCACCAGGCGATCGGGACCGGCCACGAACGCGCCGGCCACGCCCAGGGCCTTGCCCAGCGTGGCCATGTAGATCACCCGCGGCGAGGCCTGGAGGCCGGTCAGCCCGGCGGCGGCCAGGGCGCCGCGCCCTTGCGGCCCGAGCACACCGAAGCCATGCGCATCGTCCAGCAGCAGCAGCGCGTCGTGCCGTTCGCACAGCGCGTGCAGCGCCGCGATGTCGGCGATGTCGCCGTCCATGCTGAACACCGCGTCGCTGATGACGAGCTTGCGTTGCGCCGGGCTCGCTGCCAGCAGCGCATCGAGCTGCGTCAGATCGGCATGGCGATAGCGGTGCACCGTGGCGCGGGACAGGCGCGCGCCGTCGATCAGGCAGGCGTGGTTCAGCGCATCCGAAAACAGGGCATCGCCCTCGCCCACCAGGGCCGGCACGATGCTCGCGTTGGTGGCGTACCCGGCGTAGAAATAGAGCGCGCGCGGCAGGCCCACGGCCTGGGCGAGTTCGCGCTCCAGCGCCGCGTTGGCCGCGCTGTGGCCGCTGACCATGGGCGAGGCGCCGGACCCGACGCCATAGCGGTCCACGGCGGTGTGCACCGCCTCGCGCAACAGCGCGTCCTGCGAGAGACCGAGGTAGTCGTTGCTGCAGAAGGCCAGCAGCGACTCGCCATCGACGCACAGGCGTGCCCCCTGCTCCGGCACCACCTCGCGGCGGCGGCGGCGCAGCGACTGGGCGTCCAGCGCGGCCAGGCGCTCGTCGAATTCATCCAGCCAGGTCATGGGGCAACTCCAGCGCAATGTCATGGGCCTTGGGGGCGGTGCCCTGCCAGGGCACACGGCCCAGCAGCGGCGCCCGCAGCCTGCGGCGCAGCGTCTCGATGTTCTCTTCGCGGCACGGCATGTCGGGATCGATGGCATTGGCCACCCAGCCCGCCAGTGTGAGGCCATCGGCGCGGATGGCCTCGGCGGTGAGCAGCGCGTGGTTCAGGCAGCCCAGCCGCAGGCCCACCACCAGCACCACCGGTGCACCGATGGCGCACGCGAGGTCGGCCAGGGTTTCGTCGCGGTTGACCGGCACGCGCCAGCCGCCCGCGCCTTCGACCACCACCACGTCGGCCCGCTCGCGCAGCCTGCGGTGCGCGGCCAGCAACTCGGCCACGGTCACACGGCGGCCGGCGCGCTCGGCCGCCAGGTGGGGCGCGATGGCGTCGGGCAGGGCCACCGGGTTGTCGAGTTCGGGCGGCACCACCACCGTGGAGGCCGCGCGCAGGGCCCGCACGTCTTCGCTCACCCATTCGCCCTGGTGGTGAATCAGGCCCGCCGCCACCGGCTTCATGCCGACCACGCGGCGGTGCTGCCGCGCGAGCGTGTGCAGCAGGGCCGCGCTGACCAGGGTCTTGCCCACGCCGGTGTCGGTGCCGGTGACGAAGCAGCCGTCAAACGCCATCGAGCACCCCTTCCACCAGGGCAGTGCCCGCGCGGTCTTCTTCCCCCAGCGTGGCCTGCAGGGCGGCCAGCGCGCCCCGCGCCAGCCAGTCACCTTCGGCTTCGTCGATCACGTAAGGCGGCATGGCGTACAGCGTGTGGCCGATGGGCCGCAGCACCAGCCCGCGCTCCAGCGCATGGCGGGCATAGCGGCGGCCGAAATCGGGCAGGCTGCTGGCCACGTCCCACGCGAACACCATGCCCTGGCGGCGCGCATGGCGCACGCGCGGGTGCGCCGAGAGGGGCGCAAACTGCGCGGCCAGCCGCTCGGCCGTCGCCAGGTTGCGCCGCAAGGCGTCGGTCTGTTCGAACAGGTCGAGCGTGGCCAGGGCCGCGCGGCAGGCCAGCGGGTTGCCGGTGTAGCTGTGCGAATGCAGGAAGCCGCGCGCAACCTGGTCGTCGTAGAAGGCGGCGTAGACCTCGTCGGTGGTGAGCACCACCGAGAGCGGCAGCGTGCCACCGGTCAGACCCTTGGAGAGGCACAGGAAGTCGGCCCGGATGCCGGCCTGCTGGTGCGCGAACAGGGTGCCGGTGCGGCCGAAGCCGACCGCGATCTCGTCCAGCACCAGGTGCACCTCGTAGCGGTCGCACAGCTCGCGTGCGCGCCGCAGGTAATGGGGGTCGTGCATGGCCATGCCGGCGGCACACTGGATCAGGGGCTCGACGATCAGCGCCGCCGTCTGCGCGTGGTGTTCGGCCAGCCAGTCGGCCAGCGCACAGGCGGCGCGTTCGGCCACGTCGATGGCGGATTCACCCGGCAGGGCGGCGCGGGCATCGGGGCTGGGCACCGTGGCCGCCAGGCGCACCAGGGGCGCATAGGCCTCGCGAAAGAGTGCGATGTCGGTCACGGCCAGCGCGCCCACGGTCTCGCCGTGGTACCCCCCGGCCAGACCGACGAAGCGGCTCTTGCCCGGCCTGCCCGCATTGCGCCAGTGGTGCGCGCTCATCTTGAGCGCGATCTCGGTGGCGCTGGCGCCATCGCTGCCGTAGAAGGCATGGCCCAGCCCGGTGGCCGAGGACAGGCGCTCGGACAGCTCCACCACCGGGGCGTGGGTGAAGCCGGCCAGCATCACGTGGTCCAGCCGGTTCAGCTGGTCCGTGAGCGCGGCGCGGATGGCCGGGTGGTTGTGCCCGAACAGGTTGACCCACCAGGAACTGATGGCGTCGAGGTAGCGCCGGCCGTCGTGGTCGTGCAGCCAGACCCCTTCGGCCCGCGCCACCGGCACCAGCGGCAGAGCCGCGCCCTCGGGCGCGTGCAGCTTCATCTGGGTGCAGGGGTGCCACACCGCCGCAAGGCTGCGCTGGCGCCAGGTCTCGTTGAGCGAGGACATGCGCGGCGACCTCAGTCGGCCGACACGTGGCGCGGCCGCAGTCCCAGCTTGGCGAGCAGGCCCATGTCGGCCGCCACGTCGGGGTTGCCGGTGGTGAGCAGCTTCTCGCCGTAGAAGATGGAGTTGGCACCGGCCAGGAAACACAGGGCCTGCACCGCCTCGCTCATCTGCTGGCGCCCGGCCGACAGGCGCACCCGCGCGCGCGGCATGGTGATGCGCGCGACCGCAATGGTGCGCACGAATTCAAGCGGATCCAGGTCCGGCTGCTCGGCCAGCGGCGTGCCCTGCACTTTCACGAGGTGGTTGATCGGCACCGACTCGGGGTAGTCGGGCGCGAGGTTGGCGAGCTGGGCCACCAGCGCGGCGCGCTGCAGGCGCGACTCGCCCATGCCCACGATGCCGCCGCAACAGACCTTCACGCCCGCGCCGCGCACGCGCGCCAGCGTGTCCAGGCGGTCCTGGTAGTCGCGCGTGGTGATGATCTCGCCGTAGAAGTCCGGCGCGCTGTCCAGGTTGTGGTTGTAGTAGTCCAGGCCCGCGTCGCGCAGGATCTCGGCATGGCCGTCGGACAGCATGCCCAGCGTGGCACAGGCTTCCAGGCCCTCGGCCTTGACGGTGCGCACAAGCTCAGCCACGGCATCGACGTCGCGATCCTTCGGCGCGCGCCAGGCCGCGCCCATGCAGAAGCGCGTGGCACCGGCCTGCTTCGCACGTTGCGCGGCCTCGCGCACCGCGTCCACGCCCATGAGCTTGCCGGCGGTGAGGCCGGTGTCGAAATGCACCGACTGCGGGCAGTAGCCGCAGTCTTCCGGGCAACCGCCGGTCTTCACCGACAAGAGCGTCGCGAGCTCGACCTCGGCCGGGTCGAAGTGCTCGCGGTGCACGGTCTGCGCGCGGTGAAGCAGGTCCGAGAACGGCAGGTCGAACAGCGCCTGCACGTCTTCCACGCGCCAGGCGTCCGTGCCCGCCTCGGGCTGGGGCGTGGGCTTGGCGTGGAACTGCAGGGGCCGTTCGGCGATGTCGGTCGTGGTTGTCATGGTCATAGTCCTTTCGACTTAAGGGAGCGGTATTCTGCCTGTCTCCGCGGACAGGCAGACCGCCGCCCTGTCAGGCCGCCTGCGGCAGCCTGGCCGTTTCGCCGAAGGTGGCCCGCAGCACCGGCTGCACCCAGCGCTGGAACGCCACGCCGGCGGCCACCCCCATGCAGAGCCAGAAGGTCAGCGAGACCCAGGTGGTGGCCCAGACGAACTGGGTGCCGAGGTCGCGCAGCACGGCCTGGGCTTCGCCCTGGAAACCGGCCAGCGGATCGGCCGTGATGTGAGGCGCGCCCACGACATAGGGCAAGGCCAGCAGTGCGGCGGCGAGCAGCCAGCGCAGGGGGCTCTTGAGGCTGGCGACGGAGGCGCAGGCCAGCGCCGCGCTCACGGCGGCCAGGATCCACCAGCCCTGGCGCGAGCCCAGGCGGGCGGCGTCCATGCCGGGGATCTCGGCGTGCAGGCCGATCGAGGGCCAGAAGTGGAACACCAGCCAGCCGGCGGCGGCCGTCACCAGGGCCAGCGGCAGGGCGCCCAGCGTCGTGCCGCGCCACAGGGCCACGCCCATCACGGCGAACACCAGCAGCGCCATGCTGAAGGCGTGCAGCACGTTGGCGGCGAAGGTCCAGGCGGTGCGCTCGAAACCGTCGGCCGGGGCCCACTCTTCGGCTTCCTCGGCCATGGCATGGCCTTCATGCCCGGCGTGGCCGGCCGGTGCGGCCTCGGAGGTGGTGGCCGGTGCTTCGATCTTCTGGTCTTCGTAGGCTTCGGCGGCCAGGATGATGGGCACGGCCTGCAGGTGCTGCACACCGGTCTGCACGATGCCCACGGCAAGGGCCACGGCCAGGCCGGCCCAGATCAGTCGTTGAAAGATCATGATGGTGGCTCCTTCAGTGGCAAGGCTTCACGGTGACGTGGCGCACGTCGTGCGCCGCGTTGTGGGCGACCGGGCTCTCGGCGAACGCCACGCCGTAGAGAACCACCAGTCCGAGGACGGCGGCGGCGGCCAGTTGCAGCAGCAGGCTGCGCACGGCGGACGTGACGCCCGAGGGCGCCGTGGTGCTGGTTCCAATCATGTGGTGCTCCATTTCAAGAAGGGTTGAGGCGTGCGGACAGGGGAACCCGGGCGCCGCGCCTTTCGGCGCCCGGCCAGGAACTTGGAAAAACGAAGCCAGCGGCACTCATGCGTCGGTGGCCTCCAGGTGGGGCGGCAGGCGTGCCAGGATGCCGCTGCGCAGGCGCGCGGGCCGCTCGTTGCGCAGCAGGTTGCCGTCGCTCGCCGCGGCGTGCAGGCCGCCACAGACCAGCACGTGCTCGGCGGTCTCGGCATCGGGGACCAGGTCGCCAAACAGGTAGGTGTGTTTGCCCGGCGCCTGAAAGGCCACCGAGCAGGCGCGCGAGCAGCTGCTCAGGCAGGCCATGCCGCGCACCCGCACCTGGGGCTCGGCGCCGCGCTGCTGCTGCGCCGCCTGCACGGCCTCGAACAGCAGCGCGCCGGCTGCGGGCTCGTCGCGCGAGGCGCCGGGCGGCCGGCAGGTGGTGCAGACGATGACTTCGGTGATGGGGGTCTGGGGCATGGTGAAAACGCCGGGGTCAGGCCGGCAGTCGGTGTTCGGCGTGCCAGCGCTCGGCCCAGGCCGCGCACCGGCCCAGGGGCCGCAGGGGGTCGTCGAAATCCACGACGACGATGTGGCCCGCCGAGGGCGGGGCCGTGGGTTGTTCGAGCGTGCGCCCGTCGGTGAGCAGCCACAGGCAGTCGTCGGCCGCCGCGCCACGTTGCCGCCGGGTCTGGCGCAGCAGGCGGTCGGCCTCTTGCAGACAGGCCGACAGCGGCGTGCCGCCGCCTCCCCCCACGGGCCGCACGCGCGCGCTGCCTGCCGCGCGGGCCGGGCCGGGCGGCAACAGCAGCTGCACGCCCTGGCCGCCGAAACACAGCAGCGCCACATGGTCGCCCGCGCGCGCGGCTTGCTCGATCAGGCGCGCGGCGAACCCCTTGGCCCAGGCCAGGCGCCCGCCCCGGCGCATCGAGCCCGAGGTGTCGAGTGCAATCAGGTGCAGCGGCGGCGTGCGCAGGCTCACCGGGCGGTGGCGCAGGTGCGCCGGCGCGAGGCGCTGCGGCCCTTTGGCCAGCAGGGTGCGCAGCCAGTGAATGCCGGCGCCCGCCGTGTCGGCAGGCCGCGCCGCATGCCGGGCCAGGCTCGGCCGCGGGGAGAGGTTCGGGGTAGGCCACCGCCGGCCGCCGGGCGCCGTGGGCGCGCGCGGGCCGGGGTGGCTCATGCTTTTTTTGGGGGCCAGGCCCCCGTGTGTTTCACCGACGCCATGGTCTCGGCCTGCGGCGGCAAGGCCCCCCAGTCGCCGTCGGGCGCGGCCCCGTTCGACGCAGCACCCTGCCCGCCCGCCGCCGGGCTGGACGCGCGAGCAGCCGGCGGTGCCGCGCCATCGGGCGAGCGGCGGTGTGCCAGCGCCAGTTCGGCCACGGCATCCACGTCGTCCACACGCACGGTGTCGCGCTGCTCCAGTGCCACCAGCGCGCGCGCGGCGCGCAGCATCACGAGGTCGGCGCGGATGCCGTCGACACCAGCGGCCAACGCGAGGTTCGCGGCGTGCTGCACCACGGCGTCCGACCACGGCAACTGCGCGAGCGCCGCGCGAGCGGCGGCCAGCGTGGCCACCAAGCGGGCCTGCGCGGCGGCGTGTTGGGCCAGCAGCGCCTGCGGATCGGCGTCGAAGGCCAGGCGCGCGCGCACGATGGCCCGGCGCTGCGCGGCGTCGTCCGGGTTGGCCAGCGCCACCGAGAGGCCGAAGCGGTCCAGCAGCTGGGGGCGCAGTTCGCCCTCTTCCGGGTTCATGGTGCCCACCAGCACGAATTGCGCGGCGTGCTGGCGCGAGACGCCATCGCGCTCCACCGTGTTCACCCCGCTGGCGGCCACGTCGAGCAGCGCGTCCACCAGCGCATCGGGCAGCAGGTTGACTTCATCGACGTAGAGCACGCCGCCGTGCGCGCGCGCCACCAGGCCCGGCGCGAGGCGCACCTGGCCGTCGCGCAGCACGTCTTCGAGGTTGAGCGTGCCCACCAGCTGTTCCAGGCTGGCCGCCAGCGGCAGCGTGACGAAGGGCGCCTGAGTCAGCAGCGCGGCCAGCGCGCGCGCCGAGGTGGACTTGGCGGTGCCACGCGGGCCGCTGATGAGCACGCCGCCCATGCCAGGATCGATGGCGGCCAGCAGCAGCGCGCGCTGCAGCGCTTCGTGGCCGACCAGCGCGGTGAAGGGAAAGGCGGGGCGTGACGCCGCGTGCAGCTCGGGCAAGGCGGTGTTCATGTCGAGGGTCCTTCTTCGAGTGAGTGTTCGAGCGCCAGCAGGTGCTGCTCGATGCGTTCCCGGTGCTCGCCCGGCTCGGCCCACAGGCCGCGCTGCATGGCTTCGAGCAGGCGCTCGCCGATGCCGCGCAGGGCCAGCGGGTTGTGTTGCTGCAGGAAGGCGCGCGTGGCGTCGTCGTGCAGGTAGGCGTCGGCCACCATCGCGTACTGGTGGTCGCCGACCACGCCGGTGGTGGCGTCGAAGGCGAACAGGTAGTCCACCGTGGCGGCGATCTCGAACGCGCCCTTGTAGCCGTGGCGTTTCACGCCGTCGATCCACTTGGGGTTGACGGCGCGCGCGCGCACCACGCGGGCCACTTCCTCGCCGAGCGTGCGCACGCGGGGCGCGCCGGGGGTGCTGAAGTCGCCGTGGTACAGCGCGGCGCTCGCGCCGGCCAGGTGTTGCACCGCCGAGGCCATGCCGCCCTGGAACTGGTAGTAGTCGTCGGAGTCGAGGATGTCGTGCTCGCGGTTGTCCTGGTTGTGCAGCACCGCGTCCACGCGCGCCAGGCGCTGCTCGAAGGCCTCGCGCGCGGCCGCGCCGTGCCCGTCCTGCCCGTAGGCGAAGGCGCCCGCGCGCAGGTAGGCCTGCGCGAGGTCGGCGTTGCCGCTCCAGCGCCGGCTGTCGATCAGCTCCTGCAGCCCGGCACCGTAGCCGCCGGGGCGCGGGCCGAACACGCGCCAGGTGGCGCGGCGTTGCGCGTCCTCTTGCGCCGCGCCAGCGGCCACCGCCTCGGCGGCCTCGCGCCGCACCCGCGCGCGGATCGGGTTCACCTCGTCGGGCTCGTCGTCTTCGGAAATCGCGGCGACGGCGCGCACCGCCGTGTCGAACAGGTCGATCACGTTGGGGAAGGCGTCGCGGAAGAAGCCGGAGACGCGAAGCGTCACGTCGATGCGCGGCCGGTTCCTGATGGCCATGGGCAGCACCTCGATGTCCACCACGCGGTGGCTGCCCGGCGCCCACCTGGGCCGCACACCGAGCAGCGCGAAGGCCTGGCCGATGTCTTCGCCACCGGTGCGCATGGTGCTGGTGCCCCACACCGACAGCCCGACCGCTGTGGGAAAGCGGCCGTGGTCCTGCAGGTGGCGCTCGATCACGCGGTCGGCGGCGAGCGCGCCCATGGCGTAGGCGGTGGGGGTGGGCACGGCGCGCGTGTCCACCGAATAGAAGTTGCGCCCGGTGGGCAGCACGTCGGGCCGGCCGCGCGAGGGCGCACCGCTCGGTCCAGCGGGCACGAAGCGGCCCGCCAGGCCGCGCAGAAGCTGGCCGATCTCGTTCGGGCCGCAGGCGTCCAGCCGCGGCGCCAGGGTCTGCTGCAGGCGCTGGATCACCGGTGCGGTGTGCGGCCAGGCTTGCGCATCGAGCGGGATCTCGTCTGCGCCCAGGTGCCGGTCCACCAGCCCAGCGGCCAGCCACTCCAGCCGCTCGCGGGTGTGGCCGGCGTGGCGCCAGGGCTCGTCGCCCATGCGTTGCAGCGCCTCGGGGCGCGGGCCGGTCCAGGCTTCGGCCCACTCGGGGCTGAGCGGGTCGAAGCCGGCCAGCCCCAGGTCGTTCGCCAGCGCCACGAGCAGGCTGCCCTGCCCCGCCGCCTGGCCACCGGGAAAGCGCGCGAGCGCCACCAGCGTGTCGGTGCGCTGGCGGCCCTGCGGCGAACGGCCGAGGATGTGCAGGCCGTCGCGGATCTGCGATTCCTTGATCTCGCACAGGTAGGCGTCGAGCCGCGCGAGCAGCTGTTCGCGCTGCGCGTCGTCGGCCGGCGGCTGGAAGCCCAGCTCGCGGTGCAGCTGGTGTTTCAGCACCTGCGCCAGGATGCCTTCGCGCAGCCGCTTCGCGCGGCGCGGGTCGAGCGAGAGCGCTTCGTAGAACTCGTCCATCTGGCGCTCGAGCTCCTGCAGCGGGCCGTAGGTCTCGGCGCGCGTGAGCGCGGGCATGAGGTGGTCGATGATGACCGCCTGCGTGCGGCGCTTGGCCTGGCTGCCCTCGCCGGGGTCGTTGACGATGAAGGGGTACAGGTGCGGCAGCGGCCCCAGCAGGGCGTCGGGCCAGCAGGCCGCGCCCAGGGCCACGCTCTTGCCGGGCAGCCATTCCAGGTTGCCGTGCTTGCCCACGTGCACCACGGCGTCCACCGCGAAAGTGCGCCGCAGCCAGAAGTAGAAGGCCAGGTAGCCGTGCGGGGGCACGAGGTCGGCGTCGTGGTAGCTGGCCACGAGATCGAGGTCGCGCCCGCGCGCCGGCTGGATGCCCACGAAGACCTGGCCCAGGCGCAGGCCGGGCACCATGAAGCGGCCGCCGCGTTGCATCGGGTCCTGCTCGGGCGGGCCCCAGAGCGCGTTCACCGCGGCCTGGCTGTCGGGCGGCAAGGACTGGAAGTCGCGCAGGTAATCCACCATGGCCAGGCTCTGGTGGGCGGGGCGGTGGTCGTTCGCATCGGTGTCGTTGGTGACGCCCTGCACCAGCCGTGCCATCAGCGCGTCACCGCCTTCCGGCAGCTCGCCCGTCGTGTAACCAGCGTCGCGCAGGACTTGCAGGATGAGCGCGGTGGACGCGGGCGTGTCCAGGCCCACGCCGTTGGCCAGCCGCGCGTCGTCGTTGGGGTAGTTGGCAAGGATCAACGCGAGGCGTTTCTCGGCATTCGGCTTGTCGCGCAATGCGCACCAGCGGCGCGCGAGCTCGGCCACGAAGCGGATGCGCTCGGGCTCGGGCTGGTAGCGCACCACGTCCACCTCGGTGCGCTCGCAGCGCCAGGCCAGGCCCTTGAAGCTGATGGCGCGCGTGCCGATGCGGCCGTCCACCTCGGGCAGCACCACCTGCATGGCGAGGTCGCGGGGGGCGAGGCCGTGCGGGTCGGCGGCCCATTGTTCCTGCGAGCAGCCGGCGGTGATGAGCTGCAGCACGGGTGCATCACCGGCCAGCGCCACCGCGCCGGTGCTGTCGCCGTCGAGCGAGGCGACGGCGAAGCTGGTGGCGTTGAGGACCACACCCACGCCGTGCTCGGCGGCCAGGGTCTGCAGCCCCGCCAGGCTCTCGGGGTTCTTCAGGGAGTCCACGGCCACCGCGAGGGCATTGAGCCCTTCGTCGGCCAGGGCGGCGAGCACGGCGTCGAACACGGCGGTGTTGCCGGCCTGCAGGTGGGCACGGTAGAACACCAGCAGGGCCACCGGCGCGCCCTCGCGCCAGGGGGCGCCGGCTTGCGGGGTGTAAGGCATCACGGGCGGCAGGGGCCGGGGCGGCGGTGGCCGGGATCCCAGACCGAAGGCGGCATGGCCGATGAGCGAGAAGAAGGCCAGTGCGTTGTCGCGCCCGCCTTCGCGCAGGCAGCGCCAGAGGCGGTCGCAGTCTTCGGGGGCGGCCGTGCTGCGCATCAGCAGCTGCGGGTCCTGCACGTTGTCGCCCGAGAACAGGGCGAGCCACTGGCCGTGTTTCGCCGCCAGCGAGACCGCCTGCTCCACCACGTAGGCCCAGTCGCTCGGCGCGCCCAGGTGGTCGATGACCACCACGCGCGCGTGGCGCAGCACGTCGTCCACGTACATGTCGGTGGAAGCGGGCTGGCGCAGCCACATCAGGTTGACCAGGCGCACGCTGGGGAAGTCGCTGCCCAGGCCGGCGGCCGCGTCGGCCAGCAGCGAGAGTGTGGTGTCGGCCGCGCTGAGCACCACGATGTCGCCCGGGGTCTGCTCCACGCGCACGATGCCCTGCCCGCCGTCTTCGACGTGGCCGCCCGGGCGTGTGGAGAGCAGGTGCATGTCAGGCCAGGCTGGTGGCGGCGCTCAGGGCCGACTGGAGTTCGTTCTGCAGCGTGTCGCGGTCGAGGTGGTCGCCGATGAACACCAGCCGCGTCGCGCGCGCTTCGTCGGCGTGCCAGGGGCGGTCGAAGTGGCTGTCGAAGCGCTGGCCCACGCCCTGCACCACCAGGCGCATGGCTGCGCCCGGCAAGGCCACGAAGCCTTTGACGCGGTAGATCTCGTGGCGCTGCACCAGGGCCACGAGCGCGTCCAGCAGGCGCTGGCGGTCCGCCACCTCCAGCGTGAGCGAGACCGAGTCGAATTCGTCGTGGTCGTGGTCCTCTTCCTCGTCGTGGTGGGTCTTGCGCTGGTCGATCACGTCTTCCACCGCGCGCTCCAGGCCGAGCAGCACGCCCAGGTCCAGCTTGCCGTGCTGCGCGTGCACCAGCTTCACGCCAGCGGGCGTCTCGGCGCGAATGACGGCCTCCACCTCGGCCAGCGTGGCGGCATCCAGGCCGTCGGTCTTGTGCACCACCACCAGGTCGGCTGTGGCGAGCTGGTCCTCGAACAGCTCGGCCAGCGGCGAGTCGTGGTCGAGGTTCTCGTCGGCGCGGCGCTGGGCGTCCACCGCCACCGGGTCTTCGGCGAAGCGGCCGGCGGCCACGGCGGGCGCGTCCACCACGGTCACCACGGCGTCCACGGTGAAGGCGTTGCGCAGGGCGGGCCACTGGAAGGCCTGCACCAGCGGCTTGGGCAGGGCCAGGCCGGAGGTTTCGATGACCAGGTGGTCGATCTGGTCGCGGCGCGCGGCGAGTTGCTCCATGACAGGCGCGAACTCTTCCTGCACCGTGCAACACAGGCAGCCGTTGGCGAGCTCGAACAGCTGGCCGTTCTCTTCGCCGTTCTCGTCGCAGCCGATGCCGCAGCCGCGCAGCAGCTCGCCGTCGATGCCGAGTTCACCGAACTCGTTGACGATGACGGCGATGCGCCGGCCCTGCGCGTTCGTGAGCAGGTGGCGCAGCAGCGTGGTCTTGCCGGCGCCGAGGAAGCCGGTGACGATGGTGGCGGGGATCTTGCGGGTTTGCATCAGGGGTCTCCTATTCAGGGGCGAGGGGGCAAGGCGAGCAGGCAATCGACCAGCATCTGCGCGGCCTCGCCCAGGCGGGGGCCGGGGCGCGAGAGCAGGTCCATGCGGTCGGCGTCGAGCTGGCAGACCTGTTGGCGGCGCAGCGCCTGCAGGCCGGCCCAGCCGGGGCGCTCGGCCATGCCCGAGAGCGTGGACTGCGGGCCGATGATCAGATCGGGCGAACGGCGCACCACCATCTCGGGGTTGACGCGCGGGAACAGGCCGGCGTCGCCGCTGACGATGTTGACAAGGCCGAGCCGCGCCACGGTCTCGCCGATAAAGCTTTTGGCGCTGGCGGCGGTGGGACCGATGCCGACCTCCACGTACACCGTGCGGCCGCGCAGCGAAGCCGGCACGCGGCGCGCGGCGGCGTCGAGTTCCAGGTCGATGCGCCGCACCAGCTCGTGGGCGCGCGCCGTCTCGCCCAGCGACTGGCCGAGCGCGAGCAGCATGCGTTTGAGGTCGGCGTGGGTGCGCGCGTCGAAGGTCTGCACCGGCACACCGAGTTCGGCCAGGCGCTCACCGGCGCGGCTGCGCGGGCCGAGCAGCACCATGTCGGGCCGCAGCGCCACGATGTGTTCGATCTGCGCGTCCTGCAGGCCGCCGACCTTGGGCAGCTTCGACACGCTGCCCGGCCAGCTGGAATGGCGGTCGGTGCCGACCAGCTCGGCGCAGTGGCCGAGCGCGCACACGGCTTCGGTGAGCGAAGGCGAGAGCGTGACGATGCGGTGCTGCGCGAGCGCGGGCACGGCCATGCCGCCTAGCAGCCCCAGCATCGCCAGCGTCGGCACGGGCAGCATCGCGCCCATCAGTCTTCGATCCCGCGTTGCGCCGGCACACCGGCTTTGAAGTGGTGCTTGATCAGCGTCATCTCGGTCACCGTGTCGGCCAGTTCGATGAGTTCGGCCGGCGCGCCGCGCCCGGTGAGCACCACATGCACCTGCGGCGGGCGCTCGCGCAGGCAGCTCAGCACGGCTTCCAGCGGCACCCAGCCATAGCGCAGCGGGTACATGATTTCGTCCAGCACCACCATGAAGTGTTCACCGGCGCGGATGGTGGCCTCGGCCTTGGCCCAGCCTTCGAGCGCGAGTTCGGCCGAGTGGTCGAGGTCGCGGCTCTTCCAGCTGAAGCCGTCGCCCAGGCCTTCGATGGGAATGCCCAGCTGCTCGAACAGCCGGTGCTCGCCGAAGCGCGCCGACGGCACCTTCATGAACTGGTAAACCTTGACCGCCTTTCCCCGGCCGTGGGCGCGCAGCGCCAGGCCGAACGCGGCCGTGCTCTTGCCCTTGCCGGTGCCGGTGTGCACCAGCACCAGGCCGCGCCGTTCGCCTTGGGGTTTGGGGGTGTCGCGCAGGACGGGAGGAGTTTCGATCTGCATATCAGTTTTTCACCGCACCGGAGCGCGATCCACAACAAGAAAGACAACATTCACAGAGGCATCAAGGGTCCGGCTCTGCCGGCCCGAGATGCCGTCCCCCTTCGAAGCGCCGAAGGCGCGCCACGGAGGGGGGAAGCCGCGCAGCGGCGCAGGGGGGTGTTTCATTTCAACGGGGCAAGGCGACCCACTGGTCGCCCAGCGGATGGATCGCGATGCGGTGGTCAAAGACCTGTTCGAGGGCCTGGTGGGTGGCGGGGTCGTTGCAGGTGCCCTGGTGGCGCACGCGGCCCTGAGCCATCACCACCATCTGGTCGGCGTGCAGCGCCATGCCGATCTCGTGCAGCACGCTCACCACGGTCTTGCCCTGCGCCACGAGTTCGCGCACCAGCAGCAGCCAGTCGGCCTGGTGCGGCGGGTCGAGATTGGCCAGGGGCTCGTCCATCAACATCACGTCGGCCTGCACCGCCAGCAGGCGCGCCAGCAGCACGCGCTGGCGCTCACCACCGGACAGCGCGCCCAGCGGGCGCTCGCGCCAGTCCCAGGCCTGGGTCGCCCGCAAAGCCTGCTCGACCGCAACCCGGTCGACCTCGGACGGCGGGGCCAGCCAGGGCTGGTGCGGCAGGCGGCCGAGCATGGCCACGTCCCACACGCTGAGGTCGTCGGCGCCCTGCTCGCCCTGCCCCAGCCAGGCCAGGCGGCGCGCGCGCTCGCGACCGCGCCATTGGGTGAGCGGGCGGTCCAGCAGGTGCACCTCGCCGCTGTGCGGCAGCAGGCCCGCCAGGGTTTTCAAAAGGGTGGATTTGCCCGCGCCGTTGGGCCCGACGATGCTGGTCCAGCGCGCGGCGGGCAGCGCCACGTCGATGCCGTGCAGCACGGGCGCGCCGCCCAGCGCCACGCCGATGCCCCTGGCGTGCAGCGCGGCGCTCACAGGCCTCCTCCTGGCCGGCGGCGCCGGTGCATCAGCCACAGCAGGTAGCTGCCGCCC
>JAGOCV010000305.1 GCA_017998575.1 Burkholderiaceae bacterium | reverse complement strand
CGGCGATGCGGTGCAGGATGCCGGCGCGCTCGTGGTGCTTGAGCTTCGCCCACGCGGGCTGGCGGCGCGCGCGCTCGGCCGCCTGCACGGCCTCATCGACGTCGGCCGCCGTGGCGGCGTTCAGGCGCGCCACCGCGCTGCCGTCGTGCGGGTATTCGGTCGTGTACTCGGGGCCCGAGGCATCGCGCCACTGGCCGGCGATGAGGCTTTTGAGTTGTTCGGTCATCGTCTTCTCGCGGGTCAGAGCGTCACGGGCGCGGCGCGGTTGTTCAGGAAGCGCACGGCCGACAGCACGGTGAGCGCCGAGGTCTTGGGGTTATCGGGCAGCGGCTTGCCGCGCATGGTGATGCGCATCTCGCCGAAGGCGCCGCGCACGTCGATCTCGTGGATGTTCTCGGTCACGCCCGGGTCGGCGATCAGGCGCGCGCGCGTGGCATCCAGGCCCAGGCCGGCCAGCGACACGGTGGCCGCGACGTTGGCGTTCTTGGGATAGAGGCGTGCGGCTTCGCGCGCGCTGGCCTCGAGGATCACCACGGGCTCTTTCAGGTTGTCCAGGTCGGCCACCTGTTCGGCCGGCGATCCGCGCCAACCGGTGGGCGGCTTGCGGCCGGTGTAGGTGACTTCGTCGAGGCCGGCCAGGCGCGCGGCCGCGATCGCGTCCACGCCGCCGATGGCTCCCGACAGCAGGTGCACCTGCGTGCCGCCTTTCTTCGCCGCTTCTTCCAGCCGCTCGGGCAGGCCGGGATCGGACAGCGCGCCGATCGACAGCACGGCCGCTTCGATGCCGCGCTCCAGCGCCGGGACCACATGTTCCACCAGCGCGCCGTGGCCGGCGCATTCGATCACCAGGCCCACGCCTTCGGCCGGCACGGCCGTGACGGCCTGCGCGGAATCGCCGAGTTGCGCCTGCACATCGGCCAGCGCGGTTTCGGGAACGACCACGTGCGTGATGCGCACCGAGGCATTGGGCGCCATGCGCTCGAACACCGAGCGGCCGATGGCACCGAAACCGATCATGGTGACTTTGTGCATGTCAGGCCTCCTTCTGCGCCGGTTCTTTTTTCGGCGGGCCGGCGAACTTGGCCGCGAACGGTCCCCACGCATCCATGTCGATCTCCAGCACCACGGGGCCGGCCTTGCCCAGCGCCTGGGTCAGCGCGGTCTCGATGACAAGCGGATCGGAGCACTTGAGGTGGGGCACCTGCAGGCTGGCGCAGAACTGGGCGAAGTCGGGCGTGTGCAGCTCCACGTAGGCATGGCGGCTGCCGTAGATGTCGTCCTGGATGTTCTTGATGACGCCGTAGCGTCTGTCGTTCATCACGATGAAGACCACGTCGGCCTTCTCCTGCGCGGCGCAGGCGAGCTCGCCCACGTTGAGCATGAAGCCGCCATCGCCGCACAGCGAGAGCGTCTTGCGGCCGAGCTTGAATTCGGTGTTGGCCACGGCCGCGCCCACGCCCATCGCCAGGCCCTGGCCGATGCCGCCGCCCAGGGCGTGCACGCCGGCGCGCGGATGATCGAGCACCGGCGCGCGGTTGCCCCACATGCTGTTGGACAGCGTGATGTCGCGCACCCACCAGATGTTCTTGCCGGCAACCTTGCCCACCGCATCCTGCAGCTTCACGTAGGGGCCGAGCGTGCCGTTGACCAGCGTGGTCGCCTCGCCGCGCGTCTGCTTCACGTCGGCGGCGAACTTCGGGTCGATGGCCAGGCGCCCTTCGAGGCGGTCAGCCAGCGCGTCGAGCGTGATCTGCGCGTCGCCGTGCACGAACAGCTCGCTGGTGTAGCCGCGGTTGTCGGCCAGCGCGTTGGCGTCGATGCGATAGCGCGTCGCCGGCAGCTTGAGGTGGTAGCCCAGCGTCTCGTTGCTGCGCAGGCGCGTGCCCACGGCCAGCATGGCGTCGACGGTCTGGTAGAAGTTCTCGGTGGGTTTCTGCAGGTTGTACGAGCCCAGCGACAGCGGATGGTCTTCGGCCACGATGCCGCGGCCCTGCACCGAGCTGATCACGGCGAAGCCCATGTCGGCCAGGCGCTTCGCGGCCTTGGCCGCGCCGCGTGCGCCACCACCCAGCCAGAGCAGCGGGCGCTTCGCCGTCGCCAGCCGTTCGGCCAGCGCATCGACGGCGGACAGCTGCGGCTGCACCGGCGCCACCGCCACGGGCGACAGGTCGGCCGGCAGGTCCAGCAGCATCTTCTGCACGTCGATCGGGATCTCGATCGACACCGGGCCGCAAGGCGGCGTCTGCGCGATGCGCACGGCCTCGCGCAACGTGGCGAGGGCCGTTTCGGGATTGCGGATACGGAAGGCATCCTTGCCCACGGCCTTGAGCATGGCCAGCTGCGCCGGATGCTCGTGGATGAAGCCGAGGTCGCGGTCGAGGTAGGGCGAGTCGATCTGGCCCGTGAGGTGCAGCAGGGGCGTGCCGGCCGTGAGGGCCTCCACCATGGCGCCCGCGGCGTTGCCCGAGCCGGTGCCGGTGCTGGTGACGAACACGCCCAGCGTGCCCGACACGCGCGCATACGCATCGGCCATGTTGCAGGCGCCGGCTTCGCCGCGCGAGGACACGAAGCGCAGCTTGCCGCGCGTGTGGAACGCATCGAGGATCGGCATGTTGTGGATCGAGATCACGCCGAATGCGGCGCGCACGCCGCATTCCTCCAGGAAGCGCGCGACGAGTTCGCCGACGGTGATGCGGGTGGGGGCGGTGGTCATGCTGCCAGGTATTCCTTGTTGGCGTTGTTCGTTGTGTTCTTGGTGCCCCTGGCGGGGGGCCAGCCACCGGCTTCGCCCGGTTGCGGCAGGTGGCTGATGCGCTGCGTGAGCACGGCTGCGGCGCGGCGGGTTTCGACCACCAGGGTTTCGACCTGCGCGGCGTCCACGGTCTGTGCCGGCACGGTGATGCTCACCACGGCCACCACTTCGCGGCCATCGTTGAACACCGGCGCGGCGATGGTGGAGATGCCGTTCTCGAAACCGCCCTGGCTCATGCCCCAGCCGGCTTCGAAGTCACGGTCGACCAGCGCCTTGAGCTGCGCCAGCGTGGTCGGCGTCTGCGGCGTGTAGGCCGGCAACTCGCCCTCGGGGTAGATGCCCTGCAGGGCCGCCATGTCGAGCCCGCCCAGCAGCACGCGGCCCAGCACGGTGGCGTGCACCGGCAGGCGCGCGCCCACCTGGATCGAATGGAACATGGCGTTGTGCCCGGCCACCTTCGCCACGAAGACCGCTTCGCGGCCGTCGCGCACGACGAGGTGGGCCGAATAGCCGGTGGTGTCGCGCAGCGACTCGATCACCGGGCGGCCGAGTTCGGTCAGCTCCATCGAGGCGAGGAACTCGAAGCCCAGGCGCAGCACGCCGATGCCCAGCTTGTAGCTGTTGCCATCGCCCACGCGCTCGACGAAGCCGGTGTGCTCCAGCGTGTGCAGGATGCGGAACACCGACGCACGCGGCAGTCCCAGGCGGCGCGAGAGTTCGGCGCCGGTGAGTTCGCGGTCGTCACGCGTGAACTGCGACAGCAGCTGCAGGCCGCGCAGCAGCGCGGGCACGAGATAGCGGTCATCCATGTCGGCAGCGACGTTCATGCGGATTCCTTGGGTTCAGGGGTCAGGCCCAGCAGTCGGGTGACCCGCGCGGCGGCTTCCAGCGCGCACGCATGGCCCACGTCGCCCAGGTCCTGCCAGGGCACGCCGGCCTCGCGCGCCACGGCCTGGCAGCCGGCGGGCGGTGTGATGGTGTCGGCGCTGCCGCTGGCCACGGTGAAGGGCAGGGCCGGCTGGTGCGCCCGCACGCGCGCGATGTCGGCGGCCAGCTGGCCGGTGGAGAGCATGCGCGCGGCCTGCGTGTAGCCGGCCGGGTCGATGGCCGCCATGATGTTCTTCACGTAGGCGATCAGCGCCGCTGGCGCTTCGCCCGACAGCATGGCACTGCCGCGTTTGTCGGCGATGCCCTGGGGGCCCAGCGATCGCAGCGTGGCCAGGCGGTCGTTCAGTTTCCTGTCACGCTCTTCGGCGGTCGCGTCGCCATAGCCGCGCGCGGGCGACAGCAGCACCACGCCGGCCACGCGGCCGGGCCGCGCGAGCGTGGCGGCGGCGGCCGTCAGCGCGCCCAGCGAATGGCCGGCCAGCACGAAGGGCTCGTCGAGGCCGAGCGCGTCGAGCCAGTCCCACAGCCGCTCGGCGTAGTCGGCGGCCACGGGCGAAGCCGGCGCCAGATGCGTGCTGGCGCCGTAGCCCGGCGCGTCCCAGGCGAGCACGCGCACGTCGTCGCGGCCATCGGCCGCTTCCAGTTGGCGCAACCAGCTGCCCGACGCCGAGCCGATGCCGTGCAGCAGCACGTGCGTGACGCGCGGCGCGCGTCCCGCCATGCGGTACTGCACGCGCGCGCCGTCGCCCAGCGACGTGGTCTGCGGCGCGAACTTCGCGAGGGTCTCGGGTGTGGCGGGCGTCATGGCGGCGGCGCTGTCGTCGGGGCCCGGGTCAGCGGCCCAGCTTCTTCTTGAGCTCGGCGAGTTCGGAGCCGGGCGGGTAGTTGGGGATGCGGGGCTTGGGTGCGCCGAGCATCACGCACATCAGCGCTTCTTCCTCGCCGATGTTGTGCTCTTCGCGGTACACGCCCGGGGGCACCG
>JAGOCV010000304.1 GCA_017998575.1 Burkholderiaceae bacterium | reverse complement strand
CTTGCCGGGGTTGGCCTTGGCATAGGCCACCAGCCCGGCCAGGTTGTTGAACGGCAGGCTGTTGCGACCGAGCAGCGTGTAGCTGTAGCTCACGGCCAGGCCGATGGGCTCGAAGTCCTTGAGGCTGTCGTAAGAGAGGTTCTTGTACAGGCCCATGTTCAGGACCATGTTCGACACCGAGCCGGTGAGCAGGGTGTAGCCGTCGGGTGCGGCCTTGGCGGCGGCGTCGGTGCCCACCACGGTGCCCGAGCCGGTGCGGTTCTCCACCACCACGGCCTGGCCCAGCGGCTGGGCGAGGCGGTCGGCCAGCGCGCGGCCCACGAAGTCGAAGCCTCCGCCAGGCGGCTGCGGCACGATCACGCGCAGAGGCCGGCTGGGGTAGTCGGCCTGCGCCCAGGCGGTGGGCGCCATCGCCGCCATGGCGGCGGCCGGCACGGCGGCGAGCAGTTGGCGGCGAAGCGGCGAAGCCGGTCCCCCGCACGTCGTATCGAGTGCGTTCATGTCTTGTCTCCTTGTTGTGTGGCGCGGTTGGACAGCGGCGCGCGCCCGCCGCGTGAAAGTCAGGCGGGGTTCACTTCGCGCTCCAGCTCGCCGCCGGCGAGCCAGCGCGCGCCTCGGCGGTAGAGCTCGTCCACCTCGGGGCCCTTGAGCATGGGCATGTCCATCTTCACCGTGTAGCCGATGCGGGTCTGGATGTAGGCCAGGTGGCGGTAGCCCTCGGGCATCTGGGCCAGGGCTGCCTGGTCGAGCGCGAGCACGGCGGTGGAGTCGATCGGGTCGATGCGGTCTTTTTCGTAGATGGGCTGGCGGTGCAGCAGCTTCCACTCGCCCTTCTCACGCACCACGAAGTCGTAGAAGCGGCCGGTGCAGACCACGTCGCACATCACGGGGCCGTTGGCGCCGTCGACCATGCCACGCTGCGAGATGGTCATCTTGGTCTGCGCGATGGCGCGGTCGCCCGCCACCTCGATCGCCGAGCCGCCCAGGAAGTGCAGGATGCTCACGCCTTTGGCCCAGCCTTCCTGCGTGACGCGGATGAACTCGGCGAACGGGCCCTGGAACCAGGTGGCCATCATCACGCCCTGCGGGTGCCACACGGTGGCGAAGCGAGCCCAATCCCCGGCGTCGCGCCACACGGCCCAGCGCTCCACCATCTGCCGGATCTGCAGTTCGTCTTTCAGTTGTTGTTCGATCATGTCGGGTCTCCTCGGGTGGTTGCGATCCATCAATGGATCCATCAGTGAATTTCAAAGTCGACCTGGTGGCGCGCGGTGCGCACGCCTTCCAGTTCGAGGCGCACACGGGTGTGCGCGGGGTGGTGGGCGTAGTCCTCCAGGGCCTGGCGCGACTCGAACTCGGTGTAGAGCACGGCATCGCAGGCGTAGTCCACACCGCTTTCGTCCAGGCCGATCTCCAGCCGCAGCAGGCCGGGGATCTGCTCGCGCAGGCCCTCGAACGCGCGTTTGAGCCGCTGCGCGTTGTGCGCCTTGGCATCGGCGGTCTCGCCGTGCACGTTCCACATGACGATGTGCTTGATCATGCGGCGCGCCTGGAGCGGTTGAGCACGAAGTCGAAGTCCAGCGTGAAGGAGCCGTCGGGCTGCTTCACCCAGTCCGTCACCAGCGACTGGCGCACGCCGAACACCGCATCGGAGTCGAGGTAGGGGTCGCCGTCGCGGAACACATGGGTCACCAGCGTCTCGTAGCCCGGCGCCTGGATCATGAAGTGCAGGTGTGCGGGGCGCCAGGGGTGGCGCGCGGTGGCGCGCAACATGTCGCCCACCGGGCCATCGTCGGGAATGGGGTACGGCTCGGCCACCACGCTCTGGAAGTGGAAGCGCCCGTCAGGACCGCTGTGCAGCACGCCCCGCCCCTGCGCGCCGGGCAGGTCCTGGCGCTGCACGTCGTACAGGCCCTCGGCGTCGGCCTGCCACACGTCGATCAGGGCACCGGCCACCGGCTCGCCGTCGAGGCCGCGCACGCTGCCTCGCACTTCGCAGGGGGTGCCCGCCGCGCCGTTGGCCACGTCCGCGCCATGCTCATAGTGCGGTGCGCCCTCCACGTGAAAGGGGCCGAACACCGTGGCTTCGGTGCAGCCGTCGGGCTTGTCGTTGTTCTGCGCCACCGTCAGCATGGACAGGCCCAGCGTGTCCGACAGCAGGATGAATTCCTGGCGCTGGTCGCTGCACATGTGGCCGGTGGCGGTGAGGAAGTCGATGCCCGCCTTCCACTCGGCCTCGGTCAGCTTCACTTCACGCGCGAAGGCGTGCAGGTGCTGCACCAGGCTGGTCATGATCTGCTTGAGGCGGGGATCGGGGGTGTTCGCCAGGCGCGCGAGGACCGCCTGGGTGATGTTGTATTGGTCGAGGTTTCTCAATCGAGGTCTCCGGGAGTGCCGGCACAATGTAAGGCGTTGGAAGACCCTGAAAAAGACCTGGGGCAAAAATGACTTTTCCGTCAGGCGCAACAAAGAGGAGACCATGGACCGCTGGACCGAGATCGAACTGTTCGTGCAGGTGGCCGAGACCGGCAGCCTGAGCCGCGCGGCCGAGCTGCTCAATTTGTCCAACGCCAGCGCGAGCCGCCACCTGGCCGCGCTGGAGACGCGGCTGGGCGTGCGCCTGGTGGAGCGCAACACGCGCCGCCTGTACCTCACCGAGACGGGCCAGGAGTTCTTCCAGCGCTCGCGCGCGATCCTGGCCGACCTGCGCGACGCCGAGTCCACCGTGAACGCCGCCGCGCTCGACCCCACCGGCGTGCTGCGCATCACCGCCTCGCTCTCGTTCTCCATGCACCACATCGCGCCGCTGCTGCGCGAGTACACCGACCGCTACCCCAACGTGACGGTGCACGTGGAGGCGGCCAACCGCTACCTCGACATCATTGACAACAACATCGATGTGGCGATCCGCAACCGCGAGGTCGAGCCCGATTCCAACATCACCATCCGCCGGCTCGCGGGCACGCGGCGCATCCTGGTGGCCGCGCCGGCCTACCTGTCGCGCCACGGCGTGCCGCGCGAGATCGACGACCTCCACCGGCACAAGCTGCTGATCTACACGCACGCCAACCGCCCCGACGAGCTGCGCTTCACGCGCGGCGACGAGCAGCAGACCATCCACGTCAAGGGCCTGCTGGAGAGCAACGACGGCCAGATCCTGCGCGCCGCTGCGCTCGACGGCATGGGCATCCTGATCCAGCCCAGCTACATCGTGTACGACGACATCGTCGCCGGCCGCCTGGTGCCCATGCTTGACGACTGGGACCTGCCCCGCCTCACCGTCAATCTGGCCTATCCCAGCCGCAAGCACCTCAGTGCCAAGGTGCGCACCTTCATCGACTTCATGGCCGCGCACTTCGAGAAAATGGACTACGAGCGCAAGTGGACGGGCCGGTTCTCCGTCTATTGATGGCGGCGCAGGCCATCGCATGATCCACATCCGCCCTTTTCAGGTCGGTGACGAACCGGCCCTCTACCGCGTTCACCACGAAGCCATCCACCGCATGGCCTCGCGCGACTACACGCCCGAGCAGATCCTGGCCTGGGCACCGGCCCGGCCCGACCCCGGACCATGGTCCATCAAGATGCGCCACCTTCAGCCCTTCGTCGCCGAGGTCGATGGCGTGATCGCCGGCTACGCCGACCTGCAGCCCTCGGGCAACATCGATCACTTTTTTGTCTCGGCGGACTTTCCCCGCCGGGGCGTGGGCCGTATGCTCATGGAGCGGATTCACGAGGAGGCGGCCCGCCGGGCGATCGGCGAGCTCACGGCAGACGTGAGCAAGACCGCGCAACCCTTTTTCGCCCGCTTCGGATTCGAGATCGTGGAGCTGCGTTTTCCCGTGCGTTCGGGGGTCACCATTCCCAACGCGCTGATGCGCAAGCGCCTTCCTCCCCCAGCCGCGGCCTGATCGCCGCCCCATTGCCCGAGACCATGCCGAGAAACGTCGAGATCAAAGCCCGCCTGGACGACCTCAACGCCGTCGCCGCCAAGGCCGCCGCCCTGGCGAACCAAGGTCCGATCGCCATCGCGCAGGACGACACCTTCTTCCGCTGCGACCACGGCCGCCTCAAGCTGCGCGTGTTCTCCGAGACCGAGGGCGAGCTCATCTTCTACCGCCGCTCCGACCGGCAAGGCCCCAAGGAATCGTTCTACGTGCGCTCCCCCACCGCCAGCCCCGCCACCTTGCGCGAGGCCCTGACGCTGGCGCATGGCGAGGTCGGGCGCGTCATCAAGGACCGCACGCTCTACCTGATCGGGCGCACCCGGGTCCACCTCGACAAGGTGCAGGGCCTGGGCGACTTCCTCGAACTGGAGGTGGTGCTCGAAGATGGCGAGTCGCTCGAAGCAGGTGTGCAGGAGGCGCACCGCCTGATGAAGGAACTCGGGGTCGCGTCGTCGCAGCTGGTGGGCGGCGCCTATGTGGACCTGCTGGCGCAGGGCCAGCGCTAGGGCCTGTTCACGCGGGCCGAACGCCCTCGAACGCCTCCTGCAGCAAGCGCCGGATCGCCCCCACCTCCAGCGGCCTGGGGTTCGGATACTGGTTGCTCATCGCGATCTCGCAGGCCTTGTCGAGGTCGTCGGCTTTCATGCCGATGTCCTTCAGCGCCACCGGCGCGCCGTTGTCCTTGGCGAGGTCGTACAC
>JAGOCV010000303.1 GCA_017998575.1 Burkholderiaceae bacterium | reverse complement strand
GGTTTAGGGGCCGGGAGATACGTGACACGCAGTAGTCGCAAGACGCGAGGCGAGCGCGTAGGCAGCGAAAGAGATGCCTACACGCTCCAGATTGGGCGTGGAAAGTGCGCGCACGCCTCGACCGGCAACCCCCCGCCTCGACGATCGGAGTTACCCGGGTACGCGTGCGGCCTCTGCATGCCTACACTGCGCTCGCCCTCGGCCCGTCCGCATCCAGCGGGCGCGGCGAGACGACATTTCAGGGAGGTATCCAACCATGCTGCGCCAACTTCTGTCCGCGCTCGCCCTCACCACTGCCGCGCTGGCGGCCGCCCTGGCCGCGTCGCCAGCCTCGGCCAACGAACGCATCGGCGTCCTCATGTTGCACGGCAAGAATCCCGGCAGCAATCAGGATCCTGGCTTCAGCCCCATGAAGGCGGCATTTGAACGGGAAGGGTGGCTGACCGCGTTTCCCGACATGCCGTGGTCGCGCACCCGCTATATCGACGGAAACTGGGACAAGGCCATGGCCGAGACGGCCAGCCACGTCAAATCGCTGCGGGAACAAGGGGCGACGAAGATCGTCATCGTCGGCCACAGCATCGGAACGCCAGCCGCACTGAGCCACGCGGCGCGCGGCGGCGACGCGGACGCTCTGGTGCTGCTGGCGCCCGGCCACATTCCGTACGGCTACTACAACAATCCGGCGTTCAAGGTTGTCCGCGACAGCGTGGACGAGGCCCGCAAACTCGTCGCCGACGGCAAAGGGGATGCGCGCGAACGCTTCAGCGACATCAACCAGGGTCGCCAACTCACGGTGGTAGCCACGGCCAGGGACTACCTCTCCTACTTCGACCCGGCGTCGGATGCCGACATGTCTGTCACCAGCCCCCGCATTCCCGCCAGGATCGCCGTGTTCACCGCCATTGGCGAGGCCGATCCGCTGTTCCGAAACGTCCGCCGTTACTTCGTCGACAAGTTGCCATCCAACCCGAAGAACAGGTATCTCGAAGTGTCGGGCGGGCATCTGGATACCCCACACGTCGCCCGCGAAGAAGTCATCCAGTGGATCAAGACGGTCATGCAGCCATGACGCCATGCCCGTCTCGGGAGTTCGAGGCCTTCTGATCGAATGACCGCGAAGCGCCACGGACACATCGCGCCGACGCTGTGGGAATAGACGACGCGCGCGAATCACGGCAGCATCATCGATGCAGGCGTCTGACACACAAGCAAGTCCACCCTCACAAGGAGAGAACGTTGCACACATTGGACGACCTGCTCGCAAGGATCCGGGCATCGGGTGCCGATATCGACGAGGATTTCAGGCAGCTTCATCATTTCGCCAAGCACCCGCCATTCAACACACGCCCTTTGGGTTTCCGTCGTTTCGAGTCGTACTGCCGAGGGCTCGCGCGAGGGATCAAGCCAGGCGAGGAGAACGAGCAGACGATTCAACGCACGTACGCCTACGTGCAGATGCTGGATACGTCCGACCGCGCGGCGGCGCTGCGTGAAGCATGGCGGCTCTTTCCGCTGGCAGGCACCCGATAGCAGCCCTGTCCAACCGCTGGAATGCAGCAGTGCGAACGCAGATTCGCCCTGTTGTCAACCTGCAGCGATTTCGCACCCGATGAAGGTGATTCATCTTTCTGTTGACAAGCGTCGTCCTGAATACGCGCTGCGCCTCGGGCATGGCGCAGCAACGCTTTGCAGCCAATTTATCTCATCGGTGCATGCACCGCATTGAAGCCAGTAACCCGCCCAGATTGCCGGTTACCCGAGACTTTCCCCGCACCCCCTGCTCTCTGCAACCCTTTGCTTCAGAATCTCTCCGCGTTTTTCAGACACGGAGAGGAAAGCCCAAGGATGCAGTTGCAGTTCAAGAACAAAGAGATCGATACCGCCATCTTCGACATGGACGGAACGATGTTCGACACCGAACGTCTGCGGTTCCGCACCCTGTCGCAGGCCGCCGAAGAACTGTTCGGCAAGCCTTTCACCGAGGAAGTGCTCATGGGCTCGCTGGGCCTGAGCGCCACCCGCGCTGAAGAACTTGCCAAACAGCACTATGGGGACGGCTTCCCGTACGCCGATATCCGCCGCCGCGCCGACGAGCTGGAGCTGCAGCACGTGCGCACGCACGGCGTGCCGATCAAGCCGGGCCTGCTGCCGGTGCTGGAGCGGCTGCGGCGCACGGGGCTGAAGATGGCTGTGGCCACGTCCAGCCGCCGCGCCATCGCGGAGGAATACCTCATCAATGCCGGCATCTACAAATACTTCGACCTGTGCGTGTGCGGCGACGAGGTGACGCAGGGCAAGCCGCACCCGGAAATTTTCCTGAAGGCGGCCGAGGCGCTCAACAGCGTGCCGGCGCGCTGCCTGATGTTCGAGGACTCGGAGAACGGCCTGCGCTCGGCCGCCGACGCGGGGGGCGTGGCCATCCTGGTCGAAGACATCAAGCCGCCGCGGCCCGAGGTGGCCGGGCGCGCCTTCGCGCGCTACGCCAGCCTGCGCGGCTTCCTGCAAGAGCTGTCGGCCTGCACGCCGCGCCTGCCGATGCCGCAGCTGACCGAGCCGTTTCCGCAGGCGGTGAACCAGCTCAAGGCCGGCATCCACGGCTTTGGCGCGATGGGTGGCGGCTACCTGGCGCAGGTGTTCTCGCACTGGGACGGCTACACGCGGCCGGCCGAGATCGTCGCATCCACCGGCAGCCGGCTGCTGCGCGAGGCGGTGGAGGCGTTCGGCCAGTACAGCGTGCGCTACGGCAGCCTGGCGTTCGATCAGGCCATCGAGCGCATGCGCATGGTGGATGCCGCCGACGACGCTGCCGTGTCGGGCATGTATCGCGATTGCGAGATCGTGGCGCTGTGCCTGCCCGAGCAGGCCATCGTGTCGCAGGCCGGGGTGATCGCCCAGGGCCTGCTCGATCGCCTGCATGCGCGCGGGCGCGAGCTCACGGTGCTGACCGTGCTCAACAAGGTGGGCGGCGCGGCCTTCGTGCGTGGGCATGTGGAGCGCGCGCTGGCGCAGCAGGCATCGCCCGCCGATGCGCGCCGCGTGCTGGAGCGCACGCACTTCTGCGAAACGGTGGTCACGCGGATCGTCTCCAGGCTCACCGATGAGGCGGTGATGCGCCAGCTGCGCATCAAGCACGACCTGTACGAGACGCGCGTGGCCGCGCGGCGCGAAGCCGTCACCACGCTCGATGGCGATGACGAACCCTTCGAGCCCATCGATCCGGTGGTGGGAGCGCTGCGCGAAGCGGGCGAGCCGGCCAGCGCGATGGCGCAGTTGCATCTGGTGCTGTTCAACAGCGAGACCGACATGCCGATCTACGCGCAGCGCGGCGGCGAGCTGCTGGAGCACCTGCGGCAGATCGACACGGTGGACGACATCGGCGAGATCCAGGCGCTCAAGAACCGGCTGTGGAACGGCACGCATGCCATCGTGGCCTGGTATGCGGCCCTGCTGGGCTTTCCGACCATCGGCCACGCCATGGGCGACGAGCGCGTGCAGCGCCTGATGGATCACCTGCTCGACGTGGAGCTGGCGCCCGCGCTGGGCGCCGAGTATCCGGCGCTGCGCTCGCGCCTGCCCGGGTTCGTGAGCACCTTCCGCCGCCGCTGCGCCCATGCGTTCAAGGATCCGTGCGCGCGGGTCGGCCGCGATCCGCTGCGCAAGCTGCAGCGGCACGAGCGCGTGCTGGGCAGCCTGTCGATGGCCCGGCGCCATGGCCTGCCCGTCCAGGGCCTGGCCCTGGGCGCGGCGCTGGCCGTGCACTACGCGTTGCACCATGCAGACGCGGCGGACGATGGCGAGAGCCAGACGATCCGCCGCATCTACGCCGAACGCCAGTGCCTGGCGGATGTGCTGGCCTGGAATGGCGAGTACTACGGCCAGCCGTTCGCCGGCCTCGATGCGGCGCTGGACGCCGGGATCGTGCAGGCCGTGCAGGCGCACTTCGACCGCCTGCAGTCCCGCGCCGCGGCGTACCTGGACGCTCCCGCCCTGTCCTGACCGCAGGCCCCCGCAGGCATACTCCCCGCGAACGAGTTTCGCGGAGAGATCACCATGAATGAAGTCATCTGCCCGCACTGCGGCAAGGCGTTCAAGATCGATGAAGCGGGGTACGCCGACATCCTCAAGCAGGTGCGCGACCGCGACTTCGAGCAGCAGCTGCATGCGCGGCTCGAACTGGCCGAGCAGGACAAGCGCGCGGCCATCGAGCTGGCCCGCGTCAGCGCCGCCGGCGAGATGCAGGCCGCCACATCCGCGCGCGAAGCCGAGATCCAGGACCTGAAAGCCCGGCTGCAGGCCGGCGAGGTCGCGCACCGGCTGGCCGTGGCCGAAGCACTGGGGCCGGTGGAAAAAGCACGCGCCGCGCTGGAGAACGAGCTCGCGCAGGCCCGCCTCGACCGGCAGGCCGAGGCCCGGCTGGCGCAAGCGGCGCTGGCCCACGCGGTGCAGCAGGCCTCGGCCGCGAGAGAGGCCGAAATCCACGCGCTGAAGGCGCAGCTCGAATCCAGCGGCATCACGCAGCAGCTGGCGGTTTCGCGCGCCGTGGGCGTGATCGAGAAGGAGCGTGACCAGCTCAAGGGTGGCCTGCAGCGCGTCGCGCTCGAAAAAGACCTGGCCGAGCGGGCGCTGAGGGAAAAGTACGAAACGCAGATCCGCGACCGCGACGACGCCATCGAACGCCTGCGCGACATGAAGG
>JAGOCV010000302.1 GCA_017998575.1 Burkholderiaceae bacterium | reverse complement strand
TGGTACAGGCGCGAAGTCCGACAGCACGGCACGGCGCTCCGGGTCGGCCGGCGCCACCAGCAGCGCGCCCTGCACCCGCGCGGCCGCCTCGGGCGGCAGGTGGGTGCTGGCGATGCAGCCGAGGCTGTGCGCGGCCAGCACCACCGGGCCGTCGATGTCGTCGATCAGCCGGGCCAGCGCATCCACCCAGGCGGCCCGCGAAGGCGTGATCCAGTCGTCCTGCGTCACGCGCCGCGCGCCCGGGATGCGCTCGGCCCACAGGCTCTGCCAGTGGCCGGGGCCGGAGTCTCTCCAGCCGGGGACGATGACGACGGTTGGTGCCATGCTTATTTATTGGGCTGCGGCGTCACGCGCAGATAGGGGCGCACGGCCTTGTAGCCCTTGGGAAAGCGCTGGGCCAGCTCCACCGGGTCCTGCAGGCTGGGCAGGATCACGACGTCGTCGCCGTCCTTCCAGTCGGCCGGCGTGGCGACCTTGTGGCTGTCGGTGAGCTGCAGCGAATCGATCACGCGCAGCAGCTCGTCGAAGTTGCGGCCGGTGCTGGCCGGGTACGTGAGCGTGGCGCGCACGGTCTTCTTCGGGTCGATGAAGAACACGCTGCGCACGGTGGCCGTGGTGGACGCATTGGGATGGATCAGGTCGTACAGCTGCGACACCTTGCGATCGGCGTCGGCCAGGATCGGGAAGTCGACCCGGGTCTTCTGCGTGTCGTTGATGTCGGCGATCCACTCGGTGTGCTTGGTCGCCGGATCGACGCTGATGGCGATGGGCTTGACGCCACGCCTGGCGAATTCGCCCGACAGCGCCGCGGTGCGGCCCAGCTCGGTGGTGCAGACGGGCGTGAAATCCGCGGGATGCGAGAACAGCACCACCCACGAATCACCGGCCCACTCGTGGAACGAGATGGTGCCGATGGACGAGTCTTGCTGGAAGTCGGGGGCGGTGTCACCCAGTCGGAGTTGAGCCATGGTGCTGCGGTTGATTGCTGTTGGAAGAAGTCATTGTCAGCAGCCCGTCTTCAAACCCAAACCAATATATTCTTGTTTACGTATACGCACAAAAGAATATAAGACTGCACTTCAACCGCCAGCGCCCGTGCCCGCCGCCTGCGCGGCCTGGGCATCGGGGCAATCCACCACCTGCTCGCCCTTGAGGTGCTCGCCCAGGAAGTCGAGAAACCGGCGCACCGCGGGCACCAGTCCGCGGCGCGAGGGAAATACCGCATGCACCACGGCCTCGGGCACGGCCCAGTTGGGCAGCAGGCGCACCAGCCGGCCGTCGCGCAATTCGTCCCCGCACATGTAGTCGGGCAGCACGCCGATCCCGGCGCCCCTGGCGATGGCGAACTTGAGCGTGAGCAGGTCGTCGGCCACATAACGCGGCTGATGCACCACGATGTGCTCATCGCCGTTCGGCCCGAGCAGCCGCCACGAGCCGCGCCCATCGGTGGCCGACATCGCCACGCTGTCGAATCGCGCCAGATCCTGCGGTGTCGCCGGATGGCCGCCCTGGCGCTGCAACAGGGCCGGTTGAGCCACCAGCAGCGTGCGCGTGCGACCGAGCTGCTTGATGACCAGGCTGCCGCTGGCTTCCAGCGTGGGACGAACGCGCAGCGCCACGTCGACGCCCTCGTCCACCAGATCGATCACGCGATTGGTTACCTGCAGATCCACGCGCACCTGCGGGTACTCCGCCAGGAAGAACGGGATCAGCGAACCCAGGCCCGCATGCGCCAGCGTGACCGGACACGTCACACGAATCGTGCCGCGTGGCGCCGTCTGCACCTGCGCGGCAGCCTGCTCCGCCGCCTGCGCCGCTTCGCGCATGACCAGGCAGTGCCGAAGGAACTGCTCGCCCACCTCGGTCAGCGAGAGCTTGCGCGTGGTGCGCTGCAGGAGACGAACACCCAGGCGCTGCTCCAGTTCGGCCACGCGGCGCGACAGACGGGATTTCGGAATGCCCATCACACGGCTGGCGGCCGCGAATCCGCCGCGCTCGACGACCTCGGTGAAGAACAGCATATCGTTCAGATCCTGCATCGATCAGCTCCTGTTTCGTGACTTTGGCGGACTCATTTGGAGATTTATGGGCAGATTCTCGCCAATTGTCTCACTGACAGGACGATCCATCGTGCGATTGGGGCCTTATCGGATACGCCGCACGACTTCATCATTGCTGCATCGCCGCAATGCCTGCGGCACCCCGACACCGAAAAAAGGAAAGCTCATCATGAAACTGCTGCACGTCGACTCCAGCGTCCTGACCAGCAACTCCGTCTCCCGTCAACTGACGGCCCGCATCGTGGCCCAGTGGCAAGCCACCCATCCCGGCACCACGGTCGAATACCTCGACCTGGGCGCCAACGCGCCGGCCCACTTCGGCGCCGAATCGCTGGGCTACCGCCTGGGCATCGATGCAGCGCAATTGACCGAAGCGCAAAAGCGCGAGAACGCCGTGACCGATGCCTTCCTCACGCAGTTCCTTGCCGCCGACGTGATCGTGGTGGGCGCGCCGCTGTACAACTTCACCATTCCCAGCCAGCTCAAGGCCTGGATCGACCGCCTGGCCCAGGCCGGCCGCACCTTCAAGTACACCGAAACCGGCCCCGTTGGCCTGGCCGGCGGCAAGACAGTGATCGTGGCGTCGAGCCGTGGCGGCATCTACTCCACCTCGGAAGCCGGCCAGGCCACCGAGCATCAGGAGAGCTACCTCAAGGTGGTGTTCGGCTTCTTCGGCATCACCGACGTGCGCTTCGTGCGCGCCGAGGGCGTGGGCCTGGGCGAAGCCAGCAAGACGGCCGCGCTGGCCACGGCAGAGCAGCACATCCTGGCCGAAGCCACGGCCTGAACACCGCGCGCGCGCCGGTCACGCATCGCGCCCCAATGACAAAAGCCCGGTGCGGCCACGCCCCGGGCTTTTGTCGCACGGGCCTGCGCAATCAGCTGTGCTGCTTGACCCAGGCCACGTACTTGTCGACCCACGTCTGCAGGAACTTCTTCGTGTCCTCGGCGCCGATCTCGCCGTTGTCGCCGAACAGGCCTTCCTTGTTCTGGATGAAGGCCTCGGGCTGACCCAAGGTGGGCACGTCGAGGTAGGCCAGGATGTTGCGCAGGTGCTGCTGCGCCAGCGACGTGCCGATGGCCCCCACCGATACGCCGATCACGCCCGCCGGCTTGCCGCCCCACACGCTCTGGCCATAGGGACGCGAGGCGTGGTCGATGGCGTTCTTGAGCACGCCGGGGATCGAGCGGTTGTACTCGGGCGTGACGAACAGCAGGCCCTTGGCGTTGGAAATCTCGGCCTTCAGGCGCTTGACGGACTCGGCCGGCTTGCCGTCGTCATCCTGGTTGTAGAGCGGCAGGTCGTCGATGCGCACGTGCTCGAAGCTGAAGCCGGCCGGTGCCAGTTTCGCCAGCGCGAGCGCGAGCTTGCGGTTGAAAGAGTCTTTGCGGAGGCTGCCGACGATGACGGCGATGCGGGTCTGGCTCATGGGAAGTCGCTCCTTGCGTGAACGGATGAACGGCCCGGCGGGCCGGAAGGCTGTCGGCCATTATGGAAGCGCGGCGCGGCTTGCGCAGCCGCTGCTGCAACCGGATACGGCAAGCCACAAACAGACGCGCCTGCATGGCGTGCTGGCGGTCGCATGCGGGGCGCTGTCGCCCTTGCCTGGATGACGCTCAACGGCGTATCGCCTTCTTCAGCCGCAACCCGGCCCACACCGCCAAGAACAGCGCCGCCCCGAACACCCAGCCCGACAGCGCACCGGCCGACACGCCCGACAGCAGCGTGCCCACGGTGCAGCCCAGGCCCGTCATCGCGCCCCAGCCCAGCAGCACGCCGCCGGTGAGGCCGCGCGCCGCGTCGCGACCGGTGGGGCGGCGCAGCACGAACTGCCGGCTGGCCAGGCCGCCGATGAAGGCGCCCGAGACGATGCCCACCAGCAGCAGTGCGTTGGGCGTGAGCCAGCTGGCCTGCGGCAGCGTGGCGCAGCCGGCGAAGCCGTCCAGGCCATCGAGGCGATCGGGGATCCAGCCCAGCGCCTGCGCCTCCTGCCGCGTGAGGCCGCCCAGCGTGGCCGTCACGCCCAGCGGGCGCATGCGCACGATGGCGAAGGCGCCGATCAGGCCGACGGCCAGGCCGCCGATCCAGTAGCTCCAGCGGCCGCTCCACAGGCGCGTCCACAGCTCGCGCAGCGTGGGCACCCGGGCGGCCGTCGCGGCAGCCGGCGCATCGTGGGCGAAGCCGCGCCACAGCCACGCGGCGATGGCCGCCAGCACGCCCAGTTGCAGCGCCAGCGCGCCGCCGTATCCCAGGTGCGCAGGCAACCAGACCACGGGCGCATCGGCCACGGCCAGGCTGTAGAGCGGGTTCCAGGTGATGAAGCCCGCACCGAACCCGATGGCCGAGCCGATCAGCGCGAACGGCGATGCAGGCGAGCCTTCGGCCAGCCGGTACCAGTGCGCGCTGATGCACGAGCCCGACACCACCATGCCCGCGCCGAACGCCAGGCCCGCCACCACCAGCACCCAGCTCACCGGGCCGATGTGCATGTCGGGCGGCAGGCGCCCGCCGGCTTCGGGCACGGGCAGCCAGCTGCCCAGCACCACCGTGTAGCCGACGATGCCGACGGCCAGCGCCAGCACGATGGCCAGCAGCCCGCGCGGATTGCGGTCCTCGAACTACTCCCGCGCATGGCAGTAAAAG
>JAGOCV010000301.1 GCA_017998575.1 Burkholderiaceae bacterium | reverse complement strand
GTCTCCAGCGGCGTGCCGGCGGCCACCGTCATGGTGGCGGCGGCGGTGTCGATCTCCTCGATGCCGACCAGGCGCTCCAGCGAGAGTGCGATCTCGTTCGCACCGGCCCGGGCACCGCCGCACAGGCCGGTGAGGCCGCCCTGCGGCACCACGCCGATGCCGTGCGCGTGGCAGATGCGCAGCGCCGTGGCCACACCGGCCGTGTCGGCCGGGCGCACCACCGCCAGCGGCTGGGAGGGCGGCAGGCCGCTGTAGTCGTTGTGGTTGCGCACCGGCACGGCATCGCCCGCCAGCACGGCGACGGGGCCGAGTTGGTCGAGCAGTTCCTGCAGGGCGGGATGGGAAACGGCAAGCGTGGACATGGGCAGCAATGAATCAATGAAAGGAAAAACGGAATCAGGCACCGAAGCGGTCGTCCAGGCGCTTGTGGAAGTCCAGGTCAACCAGCTCGGTGAAATCGGCGTAGCTCACCATGCCGCCGGCCGCGCCCACGGGCGTGCCGGCGCGCTTCAACTCGGCCAGCGCACCGGAGACGGCGCGCACGGCGGTGAACAGCGCGGTGACCGCGTAGAACACGACCGAGAACCCCATGGACTGCAGCTGCGCGGCGGTCAGCGCGGCGGCTGGCGTGCCGTCCACCAGCGAGACCACCTTGGGGCCTTCCACGGCGCGCGCCACAGCCTCGACCTCGGCCACGGTCTTGATGCCATCGACGAACACCAGGTCCACCCCGGCGGCCTGGTACAGCTTGGCGCGGCGCACGGCCTCGTCGATGCCGGCGGCGGGCAAGGCATCGGTGCGGCCGATGATGAGCAGCTCCCCGTCGCCGCGCGATTCAACCGCGCAGCACAGGCGCCGCACGTTCTCGCCCGCGTCCATGAGGCGGATGCCGGCCATCTGGCCGCAGCGTTTGGGCGCCACCTGGTCTTCCAGGTGGATCGCGGCCACGCCGGCCTGCAGGTATTCGCGCACCGTGCGGTGGATGTTGGACGGGCCGCCGTAGCCGGTGTCGGCATCGGCGATCACGGGAATGTCCACGGCGCGCACCATGTCGCGCGCGTGGCCGGTCATCTCGGTCTGGCTCAGCAGCCCGATGTCGGGCGTGCCCAGGCGGCTGGCGGTGGCGCCGAAGCCGGTCATGTAGACGGCCGGGAAACCGGCCTTCTGCACCAGGCGGGCGGTGATGGCGTCCGGCGCGCCGGGCGCCATGACGATCTCGCCAGCCTGCAAGAGGCGGCGCAGTTGGGAAGCAGAGGTCATGTGGAAGCGGTGGGATGGATGCGTTGCACCCGGGATGAAGACGCGGGCGCGATGCGGCCGCTGTCGAGCGCGAGCCGGTAGGCATCCACGGTGCGGTCGATGTGCACGCGCAGCAGCTTTTCCAGGCCGTCGAAGTCGCCCTGGTCGACGAAGGCCACCACGGCGCGGTGCTCGGCCAGCGAGACCTCGCGCGCGTCGGCGAACTGGCGCGACATCGCGGTGCGCAGCGCGGCGATCTTGCCTGCGACGAGGTCGTAGGCGTCGTGCAGGTAGGAATTGCCCGAGTGCAGGAAGAGCGTGAGGTGGAAGGCCGAGTCGGCGTGGCCGTAGCGCACGTCGTCGTCGGCGGCGATGGCGGCCTGCATCTCGTCGATGCCGGCCTGCAGGGCAGCGACCACGCCAGCGCGGTCGTGCCGGTGGGCGCAGCGCGCGGCCTGCACTTCGAGCATCACGCGGAAGTCGCAAATGGCGCGCATGTCGGCCTCGGTGGGCTGGAACACGAAACTGCCGCGCTTGGGCCGGATCTCGACCAGGCCCGTGTTCTGCAGCAACGTGAGCGCGTCGCGCACCGGCGTTCGGCTCACGCCGAACAGCGCGGCCAGCGTGTCCTCCGAGATCATCTCGCCCAGCGCGAACTCGCCGTCGACGATCGCCTGCCGCAGGCGGCTGGCGACGATCTCCGTCAGGGACTTGGGCATCTCGAAGTCGAATTTGCGGGTCATGCGGGTTCCTCGTGTGGCAAAGTGCCCAAACCTTAACTGAGCACCAGGCCGCCGTCGATGTTGATCGACTGGCCCGTCATGTAGTCCGATGCCGGCGAGGCGAGGAACAGCGCCAGGCCCGCCACGTCCTGCGGCGTCTGGGCGCGACCCATGGGCACGTTGGCCACGCGGCTGGCGAACACATCGCCCTCGCGGCCGTTGTTGAGCTGCGCCAGATCGCGGTCCATGCGCGTCCACATGTCGGTGGCCACGATGCCGGGGCACAACGCGTTGACCGTGATGTCTGGCGAGAGCGTGTAGGCCGCCGTCTGCGTGAGGCTGACCACGGCCGCCTTGCTCGCGCGGTACGGACCCTGGTACGGCGCCATCACGCCCGCGCCATAGCGCGCAGCGATGGAAGCCATGGTGATGACCTTGCCGCGCGGGCGGCCCGGGGCCAGCGGCTCCTGCGCCCTCATGCGCCGGGCCGCAGCCTGCAGGCTCAGGAACGTGCCCTTGACGTTAACCGCCATGTGCAGGTCCCAGTCGGCGGCCTGCAGTTCCATGAAGGGCTTGACCTGGGCGACGCCGGCGTTGCACACCATCACATCGAGGCGACCGAAGGCGCGCACCGCCGTGTCCACCATGCGCTCGCAGGCAGCCGCATCCGTCACATCGGCAGCGGCGGCTTCGACCTCGTGGCCTTCGGCGCGCAGCGCATCGCGCGCGGCGGTGCAGGCGTCGGCGTTCACGTCGGACAGCAGCACGCGCGCGCCGGACTCGGCGAAATGCCGGGCCAGGCCCAGGCCGATGCCCTGGGCCGCGCCGGTGATGGCGACGACCAGGCCGGCCGGTGGCTGGGTCACGATGGCGTTGGCGGTGGTCACGTTCACTTCGCGGCAGCGCGGATGCGTTGCAGTTCGGTGTTCACCGCGGCCATGACGTCTTCACCGATCACCTTGGCCTGCGCGGCATACACGTCCTTCACCTTGTCGCGCATGCGCTGCAGCTCGGCCGGCGACACCTCGTTGACCTGCATGCCGTTCTTCTTCAGCTTGGCGATGACCTCGGCGTCGGCCGCGCGGCCCACGCGGCGCGACTCTTCCTGGCCGGCCACGGCGCATTCCTGCATCACGGCCTGCTCCTGCGGCGAGAGGGTGTCGTACTTCTTCTTGGAGATCAGCACCGCCAGCGGGCTGTAGGCGTGGCGCGTGAGCGAGAGGTACTTCTGCACCTCATAGAACTTCATGTTCTCGATCAGCGCGATCGGGTTTTCCTGGCCGTCCACCGTGCGGGTCTCCAGGGCCGAATAAACCTCGGAGAAGGCCAGCGGCGTGGGGTTGCTGCCCAGTGCGCTGAAGGTGTCGAGGAACACCTTGTTCTGCATCACGCGCATCTTCACGCCCTGCAGGTCTTCCCACTTGCCCACCGCGCGCTTGGAGTTGGTCACGTTGCGGAAGCCGTTTTCCCAGTAGGCCAGGTTCACCAGGCCGGCGGCCTCGTACTTCGGTGCAAAAGACTTGCCCACCGGGCCATCGAGCACCTGGTCGGCCTCGCGCTCGTTGGAGAACAGGAACGGCAGGTCGAACACCGCGAGCTGCGGGATCGCGCCGACCAGGGGCGCGGTGGAGGTCAGCACCATGTCCAGCGAGCCGGTGCGCACCTGTTGCGAAGCCGTGGTGTCGTTGCCCAGCGCGCCGTCGTAGTAGGTGACCAGCTTGAGCTTGCCGCCGGACTTGTCGGCCGCGCACTGCGTCATCTTGGTGATGCCGAAGCTGATGGGGTGGCCCTTGGCCACACCGGAGGACACGCGCAGCGAACGCGCTTCGAACTGGGCGTGCGCGGGCACGGTGACCGCAGCGGCGGCGAGGGCGAGAGCGGCAAGGCGGAACATCATGGGAAGGTCTCCTGGTTGGAATGAAGAAAAAAGCGGGGGAATATGGGGGAGGACAGGCGATCAGCCCGTGAGCCAGCGCAGCGGCACCAGCACGATGGAGGGGAACAGCACGAGCAGGAACAGCACCGCCACCTCGGCCAGCAGGAAGGGCATGATTCCCTTCATGAGCTCGCCCATGCTCAGCTTGGCGGTGCCGCAGACCACGTTGAGCACGATGCCCACCGGCGGCGTGATCAGGCCAATGGCGTTGTTCATGATGAACAGCACGCCGAAATACACCGGGTCGATGCCGGCCTCGCGCACCAGCGGCATGAGCACCGGCGTGAGGATCAGCAGCGTGGGCGCGAAGTCCAGCGCGGTGCCCACGATCACGACCAGCAGCATCATGATGGCCATCAGCAGGATCGGGCTGTCCACGAAGGGCTGCAGCAGCTCGCTGACCTGTTGCGGAATGTCCGACGCCGTGATCAGCCAGCCCGAGACCAGCGCGCAGGCAATCAGGAACACCACCACCGCCGTGGTCTTGGCCGCACTCACGATCAGCGGGTAGATCGCGTTCCACCTGAGTTCGCGGTAGACGAACATGCCGACCAGGAAGGCATACACCGCGGCCACCACGGCGGCTTCGGTCGGCGTGAACACCCCGAACTTCATGCCGCCCACGATGCCCACCGGCATCACCAGCGCCCAGGTGCTGTTCACCGCCACCTTGACGCGCTCGCGCATGGGCATGCGCGGCAGCACCGCCACCTCGTCCTTGCGCGCCACGATCATCCAGGCCATCAGCAGCGCTGCGCCCATCAGCAGGCCCGGCACGATGGCCGCCATGAAGAGCTTGCCGATGGACACGTTG
>JAGOCV010000042.1 GCA_017998575.1 Burkholderiaceae bacterium | reverse complement strand
CCCTGACAGAGGCCGAGCTGCTGCACTTCGAGGCGGCAACGCGCGCGATCGCGCCGATGGTGCGGCCGTGGGACTGGCCGATTGCCCGGCGCCAACGCGGCCGCGCGGTGGCGTCGGCCTGAAGGGTGGCGCGGTTCTCAGTCGAGCACCTGGCGCGGCGGACGGCTGGCGAGCCAGCGGGCGTAGCTGTGGGCAGGGTCGGGTGTGAAGGCGGGATCGAGCGTGAACAGCGCGCCGACCAGATCGCGCCCCTGGCCCAGCCCGAACGCGACACCGAGCTGCGTCGGGCGCCGGTCGCCCAGCGACTGGGCGAGTTCGAGGGCCGCGAGCTTGCGGCCCGAGCGCACGTCGACGACCTCGTGCGCAGGCATGCCGGCCGTCTCGCAGAGCTCGGCCAGCTCGTCGAGCCGGTCTGTCGGTTCGAGCTGCAGCCAGCTGGTCGTTCCGTTCGCTTCCTGGCCCAGTATCCCGAAGGGTTCGCCAATGACGGCATGTTCGACCCAGCGCTGCGCGACGTGCTGGATGTCGTTGGCCACGTCGATGTTGCGCAACTGCGCGAGCTGACCCGGCGTGAGCGTGGCGCGCCACATGCGCGACTGCCGCTCGCTGCCCGTGGCCATGAGCCGGTGCAGCGCATCCACCAGGCGCCGCGAAATGTCGGGGCTTTGCTTGGCGAGGAACTGATCGATCAGGCCGCGATTGAAGGCGTTGACGGCGATCTGCTCGTCGGCCTGCCCGGTGAGCAGCACGCGCGAGCCCGGCCAGTCGACGATGCCGTCGAGCACCTGCAGCCCGTCCATCGCAGGCATCGAATAGTCGACCACCAGCACGCGCGTGAGGTCGTAGCGCGCCGTGCTGCGGTCCCAGTAGCGCAGGATCTGCGGGATCAGCGCGGCGCCCTGGCGCCAGCGGTCGATGATCTGCTGCTGCGCCCAGGCGTCGGCTTCCCATTGCGGCGGCTCTGCCTGCAGGCGGGCGACGCAGTCGGAGGGGCGCAGGAACAGCTCGACGTTCCACTCGCGTGGCAGCACGAGCGCCAGCATTTCCAGGTAGTCCGGATCGTCGTCGAGGAACACGATGGTGCCAGGAGTGTGAAACAGCGGAAAGGTCATGGTGTCGATGGGAGGTGGAATCGCCGTAACTCAGGACAGCAGCGGGAGTTCGATGATGAAGCTTGCACCGCGACCGCCGCCAGGGAGCAACTGGATGGTTCCTCCGAGGCTTCCAATCACGCGACGGCAGAACGCGAGCCCCAACCCGTGGCCGCTGCCGGTGTCGGTGGAGAAAAAGGGCTCGAAGACGCGCGGAGCCAGATGGGCGGGTATGCCACGGCCCTGGTCGGTCACCACCACGCGGCCCCGGTTGTGCAGCACACCCACCTCCACGGTGATGTCGCCCGGCCGCATCGGCGCAGGCTGCGAGGCCAGCGACTTGAGCGCGTTCTTGACCAGGTTGTCGATCACCTGCGAGAACAGCTGGGGCGAGGCGTGAAAGCGGAAGTCGCGCCGCACCAGCACCTGCACCGCCGCGCGCTCACGCGCCGTGCGGAATGGGTAGTGGGCGATGGCATCCTGAACGGCGCTGGCCGCCGACACCGGCTCGCGGTGCGCGGGCAGGGTCAGCAGGCGTGCGTTGGCGATCTGCGCATCGATCTGGTGGTGCATGGCGCGCACCAGCGTCTGCACGCGCACGGCCAGCTTTTCCATCTGCTCGGCCTGTGCGGGCGGCAGGTGACGGCTTTCGTTGTCCATGACATCGCCCACCAGCGCGATGGTGGCCAGCGGCGTGCGCAGCTCGTGCGCCATGATGCCCACCGTAGCCAGCGTGTTGCGCAGGTGCTCGCGCCGCAGGTTGGCGGCCGAGAATCCCAGCGTGAGCGCGGAAGCCCATGCGAAGGCGATCACCACGCTGTTGGTCATCAGCTGCGTTGGCGAGAGCGCCGGCTCGGGCGGGCCGAACCAGCCGAACATCAGCCACGCCGCCAGGCCGCCGAAGAGCACACCGAACGTGGCCAGCCGCCAGTCGGTCGCGTGGTAGTAGATGAGGATCATCGCCACCACGCTGGCCAGCCACACCGTGTTGCCGCCGTTGGCCAGATACATCCAGCTGAAGAACAGCGGCAGTTGCACCCAGCTGATGAGGCTGAAGACCACGCGGGTCTGGCGCGAGTTGACGTCGGCCATCCCCAGGCCCAGCACCATGGGCACCGCCAGGGAGCCGACGATGCCGCGCAACAGCGGGCTCTCCCAGGGCTGGGGCAGCCACACCGTCCAGATCCAGCCGAACAGAGGGTGTCCCAGAAGCGAGAACAGCCCGATCCAGCGCATCCGCCACGGCGTCGCGTTGAGGATGGGTTCGAGCGGCGCGCGCAGCGCGTCTTCGATGAGGGCGTGCAGGCGGCCTGGCCAGTCCATCAGCCAGGCCGGCCGGTGCCCCCAGGCATGCGGCGGAAACGGGCGTCTGGGCACAGGCAGCGTCAATGTATCGGTCTGTTATTGTCGTGATTCTCCCCTGCAACGTCGAATGGACACCCCTGTTAACTTTGACAGTCCTGGTCTGGACGCGATCCTGAGCGACTGGCTGATCGCGTTGCGCGAGTTCTCCGTCCACGCGGTGGTGGTACTCGGCCCCGACCCCTTCGGCGACGTGGACGCACGCGAGGTGGTGGCTGTCCATCCGCCGGTGTTCGACGACGCGGCCCACGCCCTGGCGCAAAGCCTCGACTTCGGCGCCGCCTGGCGCGATGCCGACGGCCCGCTGGTGGCCTGGCAGCATTTCGCACGCAGCGACGCATTGAGCGGTGAACGCTGGCGCATGCTCTGGCGCGCCCATGGCTTCCAGACGCTGGTGCGGGTGGAGTTCACGCTGCCTGCCGGCCGCGCGTTCGAGTGCTTCCTGTTCAGCCCGCTGCAACTGCATGACCGCGCAGAAGCCGCGCTGCTGGCCTGGTCGGCATTCAACATCTGGCCCGTGGTCAGGCGAGCCGCCGCACAGGCGCGCTGCACGCTCAGCCCGCGCGAACTCGAATGCCTGGCGCTCGCCTTTCAGGGTCTCACGGCCCACGAGAGCGCGCTGCGCCTGGGTTGCTCCGACCGCACCATCACCTACCACCTCGCCAACGCCATGGCCAAGCTCAAGGTCGACAGCAAGATGGCGGCCATCCAGCGGGCCTGCTGGATCGGGGCGATCTGACATCGATAATCGCGCCCCATGAACCTGCTCGCCCTCGACATCGGCAACACGCGCCTCAAGTGGGCGCTCTACGACCAGCCGGCCCCCGGCGCCCAGCCGCTGGCGCAAGGCGCGGAGTTCTTGGAGAACATCGAACAACTGGCCGAAGGCCCGTGGGCCTCGCTGCCGGTGCCCGATCGAATGATCGGCTGCGTGGTCGCGGGTGACGCGGCGCGGCGCCGCGCCGAGGAGCAGATGGAGCTGTGGGACGTCACGCCGCAATGGGTGGTGTCCTCGCCCGCCGAGGCTGGCCTGGTCAACGGCTACGACCATCCGACGCGGCTGGGCGCCGACCGCTGGGTGGCCATGATCGGCGCGCGCCAGCGTCTGCTGGCCGCCGGCCCGGCGCGGCCGATGGTGGTGGTGATGGTGGGCACGGCGGTGACCGTCGAGGCGGTGGACCGTTCGGGCCGGTTCCTGGGCGGCCTCATCCTGCCGGGCCACGGCATCATGCTGCGCGCGCTCGAATCGGGCACGGCCGGCCTGCACGTTCCGACGGGCGAAGTGCGCAACTTTCCCACCAACACCAGCGACGCGCTGACCAGCGGCGGCACTTACGCCATCGCCGGCGCGGTGGCGCGCATGGTGCGCCACCTGCACGAGCACGACGGCGAGGCGCCGGTGTGCGTCATGACCGGCGGCGCGGGCTGGAAGATGGCGCCCTTCATGGGCTTCGAATGCGAACTGGCCGAAAGCCTCATCTTCGATGGACTGCTGGCCATGGCCGAGTTGCGCTTCGGCGCGCATGCGCGTTGATCGTCGGGCTGCGGCGCGGCGGTGCCGGTGCGCTGGCCTAAGATAGCCGCACGCGGCGCGCCACGCGCGCCATCCTTCCTCCGGACGCGAGTCCTCCCACGCCACACACACCATGTCCGACCTCGACACCCAGTTCCAGGCAGCCGTCGCCAACTCCAAGAACCTGAGCGAACGCCCGGACAACCCGACGCTGCTCAAGATCTATGGCCTCTACAAGCAGGCCACCGAAGGCGACAACGGCGCCGCCAAGCCCGGCTTCAGCGACCTCGTGGGTCGCGCCAAGTGGGATGCGTGGAACGCCAACAAGGGCAAGTCGGCCGACGACGCCAAGCAGGCCTACATCGACCTGATCGATTCGCTCAGCTAAAGGATTGTTGGCCCCCACGCGCGCTCACTGCGTGTCGCGCGCTGCCCCCCAAAGGGGTGCTCGCACGGGGCCTCGGCAGAGCCGAGGCGTGACCGCTGTGCGGTCAGCGCTCGAAGTGGCCGGTGACCACGTCTCCTTGCCGCGCAAGCTGCCCCGACCTACCCGACCACGCCACGCTCGCGCAGCGTGGTGATCTGCGTTTCGGTCAGGCCCACTTCGCGAAGAACGGCATCCGTGTCCTGGCCCAGCGCGGGCGCGTTGCGCCGGTGGCCACCCGGCGTGGCCGAGAGCTTCGGCACGAAGCCGGGCACGGCCAGCGCGCTGCCGTCCGGCAACGTCACCTGCTGCAGCATGCCGCGCGCTGCGTAGTGCGGATCGGCGGCGATGTCGGCCACGGTGTAGATGCGCCCCGAGGGCACTTCGGCCGCGGCCAGCGCGGCCAGCACGTCGTCGGTGGACTGCGTGGCCGCCCAGGCACCGATGGCGGCGTCGAGCTCTTCCACGCGAGCCACGCGGCCGGCGTTGTGGGCCAGCCCCGCATCGCCCGCGAGGTCCGGCCGGTCGATGCACTGCATGAGGCGCCGGAAGATGCTGTCGCCGTTGCCCGCGATCAGCGCCCATCCGCCATCGGCGCAGCGGTAGGCGTTGGTGGGCGCGATGCCGGGCAGGGCCGAGCCGGCGGCTTCGCGCACCGCGCCGAATGCGGCGTACTCGGGCAGCAGGCTTTCCATGCAGTTGAACACCGCTTCGTAGAGCGCGACGTCGATCACCTGGCCCTGGCCGCGCGGCCGTGTGGGCGACACGGTGCGCCCGCGGTGGTGCAGCGCCATCAGGATGCCGATCACGCCGTGCAGCGAGGCCAGTGTGTCGCCGATGGACACGCCCACGCGCACCGGCACGCGACCCGGCTCGCCCGTGAGGTGGCGCAGGCCGCCCATGGCCTCGGCCACCACGCCGAAGCCGGGGCGGTCGCGGTAGGGGCCGGTCTGGCCATAGCCGCTCACGCGCAGCATCACGAGGCCGGGGTTGGCGGCCAGCAGCTCGTCGGTGCCCAGCCCCCAGCCTTCCATCGCGCCGGGACGGAAGTTCTCGATCAGCACGTCGGCCTCGGCGGCCAGGCGCCGCACGATGTCCTGCGCCTCGGGCTGGCGCAGATCGAGCGCCACCGAGCGCTTGTTGCGCGACTGCACCTGCCACCACACCGACGTGCCGTCCTTGACCAGCCGCCAGCCGCGCAGCGGGTCGCCGCCCGCGCGGCCTTCGGCGGCCGGTGGTTCGATCTTGATCACGTCGGCGCCGAAATCGGCCAGTGTCTTCGCCGCGAACGGCCCGGCGATGAGCTGGCCGAGCTCGACGACCTTGAGGCCCGCGAGCGGGCCGGTGGCCGGAGGCAGGCTGTCGCCTGCGGTGCCGGGGGGATGCGTTGCCATGGTCTCGTCTCCTGGGCGGGTGGGCCGCCGTCGTCATCGTTCTCGTTCTGTCTCTGCGCCCGTGCGAGGGTCAGCGCGGGATCGCCGGGTCGGTGCGCAACACCGCACGGCGCTCTTCGCGCGGCTGTTCGGCCAGGCGGCGCACGGCGGCATAGAAGCGCGGCCAGTCGCGGCCCTCGCGCTCGAACAGGGCTTCGAAGCCGGGCACGAATTCGTCGTAAGCGGCCTGCGCCGCCAGCATGGCGTTGTTGGTGCGCGCGAAGGCCGCGTCGTAGCCCGCGAAGCCACCCCATTCGGCCTTGAGTGCGCCATAGCGCTGGCGCATGGCGGCCAGGATGGCCTGCTTGCGTTCGAGCTTGGCCGCGCGATCCAGGGCGTCGTCGGCGTAGAGCGCGGCGAGTTCGCCGCGCGTGGCGAGCAGCAAGGCCTTGTACTGGCGGCGGCGCACATCGAACTCGGCGTATTGCGCGCGCGCGGCGGCCGCGCCGTCGCGCGCCAGCCAGCGCTCGCCGCCCAGGCGTTCGACGGCGGTGGCGAACGATTCGTTGAACGCCATGTCGTCCTTGGCATAGACGACCTGGTGCGCGAGCTCGTGGAAGATGATGCGGGCCAGCTCGCCCTCCGGATAGCCGATGAAGGTGGACAGCAGCGGGTCGCCGCCCATCCAGTTCGACCAGCCCAGCGTGGAATACGCCGGCACCGGGTACACGGCCACTTCGAGCCCGCGCGCGGCGAGCGTGCCGGCTTCGGCCTCGGCATCGGCACGGTCGTAGTAGCCGCGATAGCCCACGCAACCCGTGACCGGAAAGCACCAGGTCTGCAGTTCGAGCGAATCGACCGGCGTGGCCACCACGTTCCACACGGCGGCCGGGCGCTTGAGGTCGGCATAGCGGCGATAACTGGCGTTGTCGGGCAGGTGCAGCTCGCGCGCGGCGAAGTCGCGGATCTCGCGCGCCAGTGCCAGCCGGTCTTTCAGCGGTTGCGGTGCGCCCGGGTCGGCGATCCAGTCGGACACCGGCCGCGCCGCGTTGAGGATGGCCATGTGGCCGCTGGCGGCCTGCCAGTAGTAGCCCAGGCTCGAGCAACCCGAGGCGGCCAACAGCACCAGCGCTGCGGCGCCGGCGGCCCACAGGCGCCGCATCATGCGGGCAGGCCCTGCGCCGCGGTGCAGGCGGGCCGCACGTCGACCAGGCAGTCGTAGAACACGGGTGCGCGGCCCAGGTCGGTCAGGCGCTGGCTGGTCAGCTGGTTGACATTGGTACCGTCCGCGCCCAGCTTGCGCCACCAGATGCCCAGGCCGTGGACCACGCCGCGGCGCGCGCGGGTCGTCACCTCGGCGTGGCAGTGGTGCTCGCCGCGCACATTGAAGACGCGCACCACCGCGCCATCGGCGATGCCGCGTTCGGCTGCATCGTCGGGATGGATCTCCAGCAAAGGCCTTCGCTCGGCGGCGCGCAGGCTGTCCACGTTCACGAAGGTGGAGTTCATGAAATTGCGCGCCGGCGGCGAGATCATGGCCAGCGGATAAGCGGCCGAGCTGCCGACGGGCTCGTAATTCGGCAGGTGGTCGGGCAGGCCGTCCAGGCCCTGACGCGCCAGACGTTCGCTGAAGAATTCGCAGCGGCCCGACGGCGTGGGAAAGCCGCCTGCGGCGAACGGCGCCTCGGGCAGCGCCTGCTGGGCGAACCCGTCGGCCATCAATCGCTCGAACGGCACGCGATCACCGAACGCCTGGCGGCACATGGCCAGGTCGTCGTCGGCGAAGCAGGCATCGGCCAGGCCCATGCGCGCCGCCAGCGCGCGGAACACGTCGCTGTTGCTGCGCGCCTGGCCCACGGGCGCGATGGCGGGGCGGTTGAGGAGCACGTCGGTGTGGCCGTAGGTGGTGTGGATGTCCCAGTGTTCCAGCTGCGTGGTGGCCGGGAGCACGTAATCCGCGAAGTCGGCCGTATCGGTCTGGAAATGCTCGATCACTACGGTGAAGAGATCGCTGCGCGCGAAACCCGCCGCCACCTTGCCCGATTCGGGCGCCACGGCCAGTGGATTGCTGTTGTAGACCACCACCGCCTCGATGCGCGGGCCGAAGCCCGGCGAGGCATCGGCCAGCAGCGCGTCGCCGATGGTGCTCATGTTGATGGTGCGCGGCGTGCGGCCGGCCAGCAGGTCGGGCCGCTGCAGCGCGGCGCGGTCGGTGGGGTACTGGCTGGAGCTCGACAGCAGCAGCCCGCCTGCGCGGTGCCGCCACGCGCCCGTGAGGGCAGGAAGACAGGCGATGGCGCGCACCGCGTTGCCACCGCCGCGCACGCGCTGCATGCCGTAGTTGAGGCGGATGGCCGCGCGCGGCGTCGTGCCCCAGGCGCGCGCCAGCGCGCGGATCTGTGCCGCGTCGATGCCGCAGACGGCGGCGGCGCGCTCGGGCGGCCACTGCAGCGCACGCTCGCGCAGCTGCGGCCAACCCAGCGTGTGGCGTTCGATGTAGTCGTGGTCGAGCCAGTCGTGGGTCACCAGCTCGTGCATCAGCGCCAGCGCCAGCGCGGCATCGGTGCCCGGCAGCAGGGCGATGTGCTCGTCGCACTTGTCGGCCGTTTCGCTGCGGCGCGGATCGATGCACACCAGCCGCGCGCCGCGCCGGCGCGCCTGCTGCGCCAGGCGCCAGAAATGCACGCTGCTGGTGATCGGGTTGCTGCCCCAGATCAGGATCAGGTCGGACTCGGCGAAGTGCTCCACCCGCATGCCGACCTTGCCGCCCAGCGTGTACAGCAGCCCTTCGGCGCCGGCCGAGGCGCAGATGGTGCGATCGAGCAGCGACGCGCCCAGGCGGTGGAAGAAGCGGGCCGACATGCCCTCGCCCTGCACCAGGCCCATGGTGCCCGCGTAGCTGTACGGCAGGATGGCCTCGGGATTGCGCGCGGCGATGGCCGACAGGCGTGCGGCGATGTCGTCCAGCGCCTCGTCCCAACCCACCGGCTCGAACTGCCCGCTGCCTTTGGGGCCGGTGCGGCGCAGCGGCGTGAGCAGGCGGTCCGGGTGGTAGGTGCGCTCGGTGTAGCGCGAGACCTTGGTGCAGAGCACGCCGGCGGTGGCCGGATGATCGGGGTTGCCCTGCACGCGCACGGCCCGGCCATCGTCCACCGTGGTGATCAGCGAGCAGGTGTCGGGGCAGTCGTGCGGGCAGGCGCCCCGCACCTGGTGCGGGGCCGGTGTCGGGGCGATGGGAATCGTATCCATGCGAAGGAAGGAAACCGGGGTCGCCGTGACCCTGGTCGTCAGCTCTTGCGCGTGAGCAGGCCGTAGATGATGAGCAGCACGATGGCGCCGAGTACCGACGCGATCCAGCCCGCCACCTCGCCCGGGCCGTACCAGCCCAGGGCCCGACCGGCATAGCCCGCCAGCAGAGAGCCGCCGATGCCCAGCAGGATCGTCATGATCCAGCCCATCTTGTCGTTGCCGGGCTTGAGCGCCCGGGCCAGCAGGCCCACGATGAGGCCGATGACGATGGTTCCGATGATGGACATGTGTGGCTCCTGGTGAAATGGACGGGCTATTTTGCGTCACTTCGCGCGCTGGCGCGGCGGCCCCGAAAGACCCCGGCCGCAGTGCATCGATGCCTGCCGCTACCTGGGCCGCGGGCTAGACTGGAGGGCATGAAAACCATCGATTCCATCGTCACCCAGGCGGCGGGCATCGCCGCGCTGCGCCGCGACATCCACGCCCATCCCGAACTGTGCTTCGAGGAAAACCGCACCGCCGACCTGGTGGCCGATGCGCTCACCCGCTGGGGCATTCCGGTGCACCGGGGCCTGGGCAGGACGGGCGTGGTCGGCATCGTGAAGGCCGGCACCAGCGACCGTGCCATCGGCCTGCGCGCCGACATGGACGCACTGCCCATGCAGGAGTTCAACACCTTCGCCCACGCCAGCAAACATGCCGGCAAGATGCACGCCTGCGGCCACGACGGCCACACGGCCATGCTGCTGGCGGCGGCCCAGCACTTCGCGACGAACCGCAATTTCGACGGCACGGTCTACCTGATCTTCCAGCCGGCCGAAGAGGGTGGCGGCGGCGCGCGCGAGATGATCCGTGACGGTCTGTTCGAGAAATTCCCCATGCAGGCCGTCTTCGGCATGCACAACTGGTCGGGTGCGCGGGTCGGCCAGTTCGCCGTCAGCCCCGGCCCGGTGATGGCGTCCACCAGCGAGTTCAGGATCACCATCCGCGGCAAGGGCGGCCATGCCGCGCTGCCGCACACCGGCGTCGATCCGGTGCAGGTGGCCTGCCAGATGGTGCAGGCTTTCCAGACCATCATCAGCCGCAACAAGAAGCCGGTGGATGCGGGCGTGATCTCGGTCACCATGATCCATGCCGGCGAGGCCACCAACGTCATTCCCGACAGCTGCGAGTTGCAGGGCACGGTGCGCACCTTCACCACCGAAGTGCTCGACCTGATCGAGTCGCGCATGCGCACCATCGCCGAACACGTGAGCGCGGCCCACGCGGCCACGGCCGATTTCTCGTTCACGCGCAACTACCCGGCCACCGTCAACCATCCGCACGAGACCGAGTTCGCGCGCCGTGTGATGGTCTCCATCGTCGGCGAGGAAAACGTGCTCAGGCAGGAGCCGACCATGGGCGCCGAAGACTTCTCGTACATGCTCGATGCCAAGCCCGGCGCCTATTGCTTCCTCGATAACGGCGACGGTGCGCACCGCGAAGTCGGCCACGGCGGAGGGCCGTGCGTCATCCACAACCCGAGCTACGACTTCAACGACGACCTGATTCCGCTGGGCGCCACTTACTGGGTGCGCCTTGCCGAGGAATGGCTGAAAAAGACCTGACCCCCACGCCCGCTCACTGCGTGTAGGTCTCTGCCCCCGATGGTCCGCAAGCTCAGGGCAGGTCTTTGTTCTCGGCCGCAGCCAGCGTGGGGCGCGGGCCGACCATGCCCAGGCGGGCCTTGAGTGATTGCGGCTGGCCGGTGATGAGCGCCGCGTAGTTGGTGGTGTTGGACAGCACCTTCTTCACGTAGTCGCGCGTTTCGGTGAACGGCACGTTCTCGGCCCAGGCGGCGGCCTCCATGACGGGGCCGTTACGCCAGTTGCGCGGCCGGCCGGGGCCGGCGTTGTAGGCGGCGGCGGCCATCGGCATCGAGCCTTCGAAGTCGTCGAGCGCGAGCTTGAGGTAGGCCGTGCCGATGGCGATGTTGGTGTCGCGGTCGTTGATCTGGCCCGGCGTGAAGTCGGCCATGCCGATCTTGCGCGCCGTCCATCGCGCCGTGGCCGGCATCACCTGCATCAGGCCCGAGGCCCCCACGCCCGAGCGGGCGTCCATGATGAAGCGGCTTTCCTGGCGGATCAGCCCATACACGTAGGCCGGATCGAGCCCGATCTCGGCCGTGCGCTTGAGTACCGCGTCGTGGAAGGGCATCGGGAAGCGCTGCTGCATGTCGATGAAGGCACGCGTGCGCTCGCTGGTGTTGATGCAGCGGTCCCACACCTCGCGCTGGCAGGCGAACTCGGCGGCGGCCAGCAGCTCGCGGTCGTTCATGCCGCCGGGCACGTGCAGGTTGGTGGCGTAGTTCCACTCGCGCACGCCTTCGCTGCGCAGGCCGATCAGGATGGCGTAGAGCCCGCGGTTGAGCGAGCCGTTCTGCCGCGCGGCCTGGCGCTCGGCCTCGGTGGGCGCAGGCGGGGCGGGCGGAAGTGTGATCTTCTGGCCGGTCTCCTCCAGCGCCAGTTGCTCATAGAAGCCGCGCACGCCGGCGATGCCCTCGAACAGACGTTGCGCGACGGTGCGGTCGGCGTCGGATTTCGCCGTGGCCTGCAGGGCGCGGGCGCGCCAGTAGACCCAGGTGGCGTCGTCGCGCGTGTCCGGGCCCATGGCGTTGATGGTGGACAGCAGCACCGGCCAGTTCGGGCCGCTACGCAAGGCGGCGCGGGCTTTCCAGGCCAGCATGTCGTCAGAAAGGTCGGCGTCACGCGTCACCTTGGCGTAGTAGCCCAAGGCATCGGGCTGCAGCCGCATGGCGGCCCATTTGCCGATGGTGCCCCAGGCCCAGTGGCGCTCCTCGGCCGAGAGCAGAGGTCCCCACTTGTTCTCCAGCTGGGTGGCGGCGGCGGCATGGTCGCTGGCGGCCATCTTCAGCAGGGCCATCAGCACCAGCTCCTTGCGCACGGTGCCGCTGGCGGTGGCGCGCGCGGCCAGGTAGCGGGCCGGGTTGTTGTTGAGCTCGGCCACCTGGGCCGACGCCTCGGGCGCCACCATTTCGACCGCGCGTCGCGCCACGGCGGGGCGGTTGGACTCGATGGCCAGGCGTGCCTTCATCCAGGCGTCGGCGGTGGGCAGCTTCTTCTCGGAGATCAGGCGGTCGGCGGCGGTGGAGCAGCCGTCGTCGTCGGCCGGCGTGGCCAGCCACAGGCGCCGCACTTCGGCCGTGATGTCGGTGTTGCGCGCGATGTGGTCTACCAGTAGCGCATAGCAACGCACCTGCCGGTCGTCGTTCATGCGGAAATCGGGGTGCAGTGCGGCGAAATTGCTCCAGTCGCGCCGCTGACCCAGCAGCAGCAGCCAGTCGTTGCGCAGGCGGTCTTCCTGGTAGGTGCCGGCCCAGCGGGTGAGAAAGGCCTGCACCTCGGGCGCCGTGGCTTCATCAAGCCGCGCGCGCAGCTCCCAGTAGGCTGCCCACGGCTCGAGCGCGTGGCCCCGCGCCTGCGGCAACAGCGCCGTGAGCCGGCGTTTGTCGCCGCGCTTGTAGGCCTGGTTCATCTCCAGCACCACGCTGTCGCTGGTGGTGGGGGTTTGTGCGCTGGCGGGGGCGGCGCCTGCCACGGCCAGGGTGATCGATGTCAGAATGGCTCGAATCAGGAACATCTGGGGATTATGGATAAGGCACAGGAAAAGCAGGCCCTGCGAAAGGCCCTGATCGAGCAACGGTTGAACCTGCCCGATCGCCTACACAAGGCCGATCTGCTGCAGCGCGTGATGCGCATCTGGCTGGTCGGGCGGCCCGATACGGTCATCGGCGTCTACTGGCCCATCAAGGGAGAGTTCGATCCGCTGCCGGCGCTTCACCGCTGGAAGGAAGACGGCGAACTCACGGGCGAATCCCGCCGCCGCCGCATCGGCCTGCCGGTGGTGGACAAGGTCCACAAGACACTCACCTTCCACGCCTGGTACCCGGGCTGCCCCATGGAAGAAGACGCCTATGGCATCCCCAAGCCCAAGGACACCGAGGTCATCGTGCCCACCCTGCTGTTCGTGCCGTGCGTGGGCTACGGGCCGGGCGGCTACCGCCTGGGCTATGGCGGCGGCTTCTACGACCGGACCCTGGCCACGCTGCAGCCCCGGCCGGTGACGGTGGGGCTGGGCTTCGCGCAGGGCTTCCTGCCCGACTTCGAGGCCGAGGCCCACGACGAACCGCTGGACGCCATCCTCAACGAGAACGGCGTCGTCTGGCCCATCGGCTGACGCGCCATGCGCGCGGCCGGGGCGCGCCGGTCAGGGTGAAGCCACCGCTTCCAGGTAATCCGGCAGGGCCATGTCGGGGGCGCGCACCGATTCCGACTTGCGCACCCACACATCGCACGACACCTCCAGGTGCTCGCGCAGCAAGCCGGCGGCGCGCTCGACGCGGCCCGTGGCCAGCGCCCGCAGCACGTCCAGGTGCTCGCCCAGTCCCTTCACCGCTTCGTCATTCAGCAGTTCGAGGTCGAAGAACGAATGGCAGCCCAGGAACAGCTGCGCGCGGTGGATGGCGCGCAGCAGCTCCTGGTTGGGGCAGTGTGCGAGCAGGTCGACGTGCAGCGCCCGCTCCAGGTGCTGGTGCGACCGGCGGCCGTGGGCGGGCGGCGTGCTGTCGTGCCCCAGCGTGAAGGCGAGGTCGGCGATCGGCGCCTCCAGCTGTTCACCCGGCACGCGCGCCGCCGCCAGGCTCAGGGCCGCGGGCTCCAGCAACGCGCGCACCGCATAGGTTTCGCGGATGCGCTGGGTGGTGACCTTCGGCGCGATCCAGCGTCCCTGCCGGTCCTGTCCCACCATGCCGGCGCTGTGCATCCGGGACAGGCATTCGCGCGCCACCGTGCGGCTCACCGCGAAATGCTCCGCCACCCGCTCCTCGCGGATGCGCAGCGAGCAGCGGAAAACGTTGTGCGAGATCGCGGTGTCCAGCTGTTCGTAGATGCGCTTCCAGCCGGCCACCGGCACGATCGGGCGGGACTCCAGGTGCGCCAGCCGCGAGGGCGCCGGCGGCGCGCCGTCGGGCCCGGCGGCGATGAACCCCCGGCCGTCGGCCGGCCACAGCAGCTTCGAGGCGGCCAGCAGGTCGAGCGCGCTGCGGGCCGGCGATCGGCTCACCCCGAAGGCCCGGGCGACGTGCGCCTCCAGCACCCGCTCGCCGGGCTGGATCCGGCCGTCCACGAGCATGGCGCGCATCGTGTCGGCGATCTGCTGCTGGATCGAGGCATCAGGAGCGAGATGGGCCATGTTGGAGTCGTTATCTGGGCGTTCTGCAGGGCTTGGCATCGTGTGGCAGGGCCGGAATTTCATCTTGAGGGAAAATACGCACCGCCGAAACGTCTTGTGTACGCAAAATACCTTTCGGTGACACGACTGTCCATCGGGGCCATTCCCCGGGTCAGCGCATGTCACAGGCAGCCGGCCGCGAACGGGCGGCCCACATCCATCCAATGGGGATAACTCTTATGAAGAAGATCTACTGGTCCTGTCTGGCCGCCGCTACGGCCGCCGTTTTCGCCCTGCCGGCCGCTGCCGCAGACATCAAGATCGGCGTGGCCTCCGCGTTGTCGGGTGGCGCAGCCCAGTACGGCGCCGCCATCAAGAACGGGTTCGAGCTGGCCGCCGGTGAAATCAACGCGCAGGGCGGCGTCAAGGGCAACCCGCTGCGCCTGGTGATCGCCGACGAACAGGGCAAGAAGGAAGAGGCCATCAACGTCTTCCGCAAGCTGATCTTCCAGGACCAGGTGCTGATGATCTTCGGCCCCACGCTCTCGAACTCCGGCCAGGCCGTCAACGGCCTCGCCCAGGGCTCCAAGATCGTCATGTTCGGCACTTCGCTCACGGCCGACGGCATCACGTCGCCGGGCGAATTCGTGTTCCGCAACTCGGTGACCGAAGCCGACGTGCTGCCCGAGACCATCAAGACGGCCGTCAAGAAGGCCGGCATCAAGAAGGTCGCCGTGCTCTACGGCAACGACGACGTTTTCACCAAGAGCGGCTACGACAACTTCCGCAAGGCCCTGGCCGACCTGAACATCCCCGTCACCACGACCGAAACGTACGCCAAGGGCGACGTCGACTTCAAGGCCCAGCTCACCAAGATCAAGGCCACCAACCCCGACGCACTGGTGCTGTCGGCGCTGATCGCCGAGGGCGCGCCCATCATGGTGCAGGCCCGCCAGCTCGGCCTGAACGTGCCGGTGATCGGCGGCAACGGCATGAACTCCACCAAGGTGTTCGACCTCGCCAAGGGCGCATCGGACAACCTCTGGGTGGGCAGCCCCTGGTCGGCGTCCAACGCCGCCCCCGCCAACCAGAAGTTCATCAAGGCCTACACCGAGAAGTACAAAGTGGCGCCCGACCAGTTCGCCGCCCAGGCATATGACGCCATGTACATCGCCGCCGAAGCGCTCAAGAGCGTCAACATCTCGGGCAACGTGCCGGCCGACCGCATCGCCTTCCAGCGCGCCCTGTCCACCGTGAAGTGGAGCGGCGCCACCGGCGACTTCCAGTTCCGCCGCTTCGGCGACAAGGGCTACGACGCGCAGCAAAAGCCGATCGTCAGCGTGACCAAGGGCACCGAGTTCGTCATCGAGAAGTAAGCTCGCGACCGCACCCGCTAGCGGCCCGGGCCCCACCGCCCGGGCCGCGGTGCTTTCTGCAACACCGCGCATCGCGGGCCACCCCTGACCGCGTACGGCGCGCGCAGGCCGGAACAAGAGGAACTGAACAGTGCTGGAACAACAGCTTGCCAACGGGCTTTCGCTGGGGGCGGTGTACGCCCTCTACGCGCTCGGCTTCACCCTGATCTTCGGGGTGCTGGGCGTCATCAACCTGGCCCACGGCGCCATCTTCATGGCCGGTGCCTACTCGGCCCAGGTCGTCATGACCACCGTGGCCAATTCGCTCGTGCTGGGCCTCGTGGTGGCCTTCTTCGCGGCGGGCATGCTCGGCCTGATCATCGACGTGGCCATCCTCAAGCCCTTGCGCGCACGCAATGCGCCCCACCTGATACCCATGATCGCGACCATCGGCGTCGCCATCGTGCTCAACAGCGCGGCCCAGGGCATCTTCGGCGCCAGCAACCGTCGTTTCCCCGAGGGCGCGCTGAGCGGCGAGTCCTTCAGCCTGGGCAACGTGACGGTGACGGCCCTGGAGCTGGGCATCCTGTTCCTGTCGGCCGCGCTGATGGCCGTGCTGCTCATCGTCATGCGTCGCACGCAGGTCGGCCGCGCGCTGCGCGCCGTGGCCGAATCGCCGCGCGCCGCCTATCTGGTGGGCGTGAACGTCGAGGGCGTGTTCATGCTCACCTCGTTCATCGCGGCCGCGCTGGGCGGCATCGCGGGCGTGCTGATCGGCCTGTACTCCAACGCCATCTACCCGCTGATGGGCCAGCCCATCCTGCACAAGGGCATCGCCGTGATCATCCTGGGCGGCATGGGCGACATCCGCGGCGCGGTGATCGGCGGCATCTTCCTGGGCTTCGCCGAGGTGCTCTCGGTGGCCTACATCGGCTCCAGCATGCGCGATGCGGTGGCGTTCGGCCTGCTGTTCCTGGTACTGCTGCTGCGGCCCAAGGGCCTGTTCGGCACCATGAACGAACGAAAGGCCTGAGCGGACATGACAGGCTTCGAAACCTTCTGGGCCATCCACGGCAACCTGGTCCTCACGCTCGGCACCAACGCGCTGCTGGCGCTGTCGATCTGGGTCACGCTCTCTTGCGGCATGCTCACCATGGCCAACGCGGGCTTCATGGCCCTGGGCGCGTACTCGTCCTCCATCCTGACCACGCAGTACAACGTGGCCTACCCGCTGGCGCTGCTGGTGGCCTGCGTGGTGCCGGCCCTCGTGGCGGGCATCATCGGCCGTCGCACGCTGCGCATTTCGGGCGTGTACCTGGCCATGGCCACCCTCGCCTTCGGCGAAGTGGTGCGCATCGCCATCCTCAACGCCGAGCCGCTCACCGGCGGCGCCCTGGGGCTCAACAGCATTCCGCAGCTCACGCAGTGGTGGCACGTGGTGCTGGCGCTGGCGGCGGTGATCGTGCTGCTGCAATCCATGCGCCGCTCGCGCGTCGGCCGCGCCTTCGAGGCGATCCGCGAGGACGAGACCGCTGCCGGCCTCATGGGCATCAACGTACAGGCGCACAAGTCGACCGCCTTCATGATCGGCGCCGCCATTGCGGGCCTGGCGGGTGGCCTCAACGCCCACCTGACCTTCTTCATCGGTCCCAATGAATACGGGTTCGACCGCGGCGTCGAGATCCTGGCCATGGCCATCCTGGGCGGTGTGAGCTCGATCATCGGGCCGATCCTGGGCAGCGCCACGCTCACGCTGCTGCCCGAAGTGCTGCGCGGCATGAACGACTATCGCCTCATCGTCAACGGACTGATCCTGGTGGCCGTGGTGCTGTTCCTGCCCAAGGGCATGTGGAACCCGCGCGGCATCCAGCAGTTCTTCGCGCGCCGGAAGGGGGGTGCGGCATGACGACCAATCTGGCTGTCGACATGGACAACGTGTCGTGTGCCTTCGGGGGCCTGCGCGTGCTCGAAGGTGTCAACCTCAAGATTCCGGAGGGCTCGGTGTTCGGCCTGATCGGCCCCAACGGCGCCGGCAAGACGACGGCGTTCAACCTGGTCTCGGGTGTCTACCAGCCCACGGGCGGCAGCATCAAGCTGTTCGGTCAGGACATCCAGGGCCGCGCCACGCACGAGATCACGCGGCTGGGCATCGGCCGCACGTTCCAGAACATCCGGCTGTTCCGCGAGATGACGATCCTCGAGAACGTCATGGTGGGCATGCACGGCGCGCTCAAGTACAACCCGGCCGAGATCCTGCTGCGCATGCCGCGCTTTCGCACGGCCGAGCGCGAGGCGCGCGACCGGGCACGCGAACTGCTGGGCTGGGTGGGCCTGGACGGGCTGGCCGACGAACTGGCTGAAAACCTCTCGTATGGCAACCAGCGCAAGCTGGAGCTGGCGCGCGCGCTGGCCACCTCGCCCCGCATCCTGATGCTCGACGAGCCGGTTGCCGGCATGAACAGCGGCGAGAAGATGGACCTGATGCGCGAGATCGAAGCGATCGCCAAGCGCGGCTACACCATCTTCCTGATCGAGCACGACGTGCGCTTCGTGATGAGCCTGTGCAGCGAGATCGCGGTGCTGAACTTCGGCCGCATCATCGCCCAGGGCCAGCCCGAGCAGATCCGTAACGATCCGCAGGTGATCGAGGCCTACCTGGGCCGCGAGGACGACGACGAAGAGGCGCAGGGCGCCGTGAACGCGGAGGCGCGCAATGGCTGAAGCCCTGCTTGAAGTGAAAGACCTGGCCGTGAACTACGGCCACGTGGCCGCGGTGAAAGGCATCGACCTGCGCATCGAAAAGGGCGCCATCACCACCCTGGTGGGCGCCAACGGCGCGGGCAAGAGCACCTCGCTGCTGGCGATCTCGGGCCTGGTGAAGAAGGCGCGCGGCCAGGTGATCTTCGACGGCGTGGATATCTCGCGCGAGTCGCCGCACCGCATCGTGCAGCGCGGCCTCGTGCAAGTGGCCGAAGGCCGGGCCACGCTGACCACGCTGACTGTCAAGGAAAACCTCGAACTCGGCGCCTATACGCGCAAGATCTCGAAGGCCGAGCGCGACAGGGAGATCGACGCGATCTACGAGCTGTTCCCGCGCCTGAAAGAGCGCGAGACCTCGGCGGGCGGATCGCTCTCGGGCGGCGAGCAGCAGATGCTGGCCATCGGCCGCGCGCTCATGGCTGCGCCGCGCCTGCTGGTGCTCGACGAGCCCTCGATGGGCCTGGCGCCGATCATCGTGCAGAACATCTTCTCCATCCTGCGGGACATCCACGGCCGTGGCATGACCATCCTGATGGTGGAGCAGAACGTCAAGCAGGCGCTGAAGATCGCGCACGCGGCCTACGTGATGGAAAGCGGTTCGATCGAGCTTTCGGGTACCGGGCGCGAGCTGTCGCAGGATCCGCGCGTCAAGGAAATCTACCTGGGCGGCTGAGGCTTCAGTCCTGGCAGTCGGCCTCGTCCGGGTCGGGTACCTCGCCGATGGTCTGGCGCGTATCGCGCGCCTGGCCCATCAACCATTCGCAGAAGGCCCGGATCTCGGGCCGCTGTTCGCTGCGCGGCCCCACGATCATCCAGTAGGCCATGGGTGAATCCATGCGG
>JAGOCV010000041.1 GCA_017998575.1 Burkholderiaceae bacterium | reverse complement strand
GACCAAGGTGATCGAAGCCGTGCGCCAGTTGCGCGGCGAAGCCCATCCACGCGTACAGGTGCCCAACTGCTATCTGGCACTGGCGCAGGGCACGGGCGGGCAACTGGGCAGCCGCCACGGCAGCGCCACGCTGATCCTCGAACGCGAATGAAAGAGAAGGCCGCCATGACCTCTGCCGCACTCACATTCCGCGCCGGCATCCCCGTGCCCGAGCGCTCGCCCGAAACCCATCCGTACTGGGACGGCGCCGCGCGCGGCGAACTCTGGCTGCGCCGCTGCGGCAGTTGCGGCAGGCCGCATCACTACCCACGCTCCACCTGCCCGTTCTGCTTCGCGCCCGATCCGGCCTGGGAGCGCGCCAGCGGCCACGGCGTGGTCTATTCGTACAGCGTGGCCGGCCCCGCCGACGCGCCCTACGTGATCGCCTACGTGACGCTGGCCGAGGGCCCGACGATGCTCACCAACCTGATCGGCTGCGACCCGCAGGCCGTGGCGATCGGCCAGCCCGTGGTGCTGGCCGCCGGCCCCGCAGCAGGCGGCCCGCCGGTCCCGATGTTCCGGCCGGCCTGAGGCAAAGCAGCATTGCGCACAGAAATACATCGGTATACACTGGCATCCATTCGCATGGAACAGCATCAACTTTTGAACCGAGAGGAAGACTGAATGAGGGTCATCACGCAACTGCCGCACCACGACCTGCGCAAGGTGCAGGCGTTCGCCCGCCAGATGGAAGAGGCTGGCCTGGACGGCGTCGTCGCGCTGGAGAACCAGCACAACCCGTTCCTGCCGCTGGCCGCCGCGGCGCTGGCCACCGAGCGCATCCAGCTGGGCACCGCCGTGGCGATGGCCTTCCCGCGCTCGCCCACCATCACCGCCATGGAAGCCTGGGACATCCATGCCGCCTCCAACGGCCGCTTCTACCTGGGCCTGGGCTCGCAGGTGAAAGCCCACAACGAGCGCCGCTACGGCCTGACCTGGACGCCGCCCGAGCCACGCATGCGCGACTACATCGGCGCCACGCGCGCGCTGTGGCGCTGCTGGGAAAAAGAGGAGCCGCTCAACTTCCAGAGCGACAACTACACGCTCACGCTGATGACGCCGAACTTCTCGCCCGAGCCCACCGGCCTGGCGCTGCCGCCGGTGGCGATCGCGGCCGTGGGCCCCGCCATGCTGCGGCTGGCCGGCGAGCGCTGCGACGGCGTGCGTCTGCATCCGTTCTCCACCAAGCAGTACTTGGCCGAAGTCAGCAACAGGGAACTCAATGAAGGCCTGCAGCGCGGCAACCGCGACCGCAGCAACTTCGAGATCGTCGCGGGCGGCTTCATCGCCACCGGCCCCGACAAGGAATCGATGCTCAAGATGCGCGAGTACGTGCGCTTTCGCATCGCCTTCTACTGCTCCACCAAGGCCTACTGGGACGTGCTGCGCCTGCACGACCTCGTGCCGCTGGGCGAGAAGGTCAACCCGTACCCGCGTGCCGGCCGCTGGAGCGAGATGGCGGCGCTGATCCCCGACGAGTTGATCGATCTGTTCGCGGTGTGCGGCACCTACGACACCATCGCCGAGCAGCTCGAGGAGCGCTACGCCGGCCTGGCCGACACCATCTACCTGCCGACCCAGAGCGACATCGCCCTGCCCACCGACAAACTGGCGCGCGTGGTCGAGAAGATCCAGAAGATCCCGTCCCGGTTCAAGGGCTACGGCAACGGCTGGGACTGGACCACCGCACCCGAGCCCAAGGCCACCGCCGAGGCCGCGCCGCTGGAAATCCCGGCCTGACGATGGCGCCTTCCGCCCTCAGCGACCTGCGCGTGCTGGAGGTCGGCGAACTGCCCTCGGGCGCGCTGTGCGCCCGGCTGTTCGCCGATTTCGGCGCCGACGTGCTCAAGCTCGAGCCGCCCGGCGGCGATCGGGGCCGCCGCATCGCGCCCCTGATCGACACCGGCGAAGGCCAGGGCGAGGGTGCGTACTTCTCGTTCCTCAATGCCCGCAAGCGCAGCGCGACGCTGGACGCCGGCACCGTGGCGGCCCTGGTGGCACAGGCCGACGTGCTGGTCGACTCGCTGTCGCCCGCGCGTCGCGCCGAGCTCGGCATCGATCACGCCGCGCTGCAGGCGGCGCACCCACGGCTGGTGATTGCCGCGATCAGCTGGTTCGGCGACGACGGCCCCTACAGCGGATTCGAGGGCACTGACGCGGTCTGCCGCGCGCTGGCCGGCGGCACGCAACTGGTCGGCCCGGTGGAGGGCCCGCCCGTGCCGCTGCACGACTACCAGGCCGGCAACGTGGGCGGTCTCACGGCCTTCATCGCGGCCATGGCCTCGCTGCAGCGGCCTGAACGGCGGGGCCGCCGGCTCGAGCTGCCGGTCTTCGACGCCACCATCGCGCTGGCCGACTACAACGTCGCGCTGGCCTGGGCCGCCAAAGCGCCTGACCGCCGCTGGGGCATCAGCCGCTTCTCGCCCAACTACCCGCTGGGCATCTACCGCTGCAAGAGCGGCTGGGTCGGCGTGACGGTGGTGACGCCCGTGCAGTGGCGCACCTTCTGCGCGCTGCTGGGCGTGGACGACCTCGGGCGCGATCCGCGCTATGTCGAGCGCACCGGCCGGCTGCAGAACGCCGACGTGCTCGAAGCCCGCTTCAAGGACCGCTTCCGGGAGAAGACAGCCGACGAATGGTTTGCGCTGGCGCTGCAGCAGATGCTGCCGCTGGTGCCGGTGCCCGCCATCGACGAACTGCTGACCTCGCCCGAATACCGCCGCCGCGAAGCCTTCGAGACCATCCGCCACGGCCAGCGCACGCACGAGCAGCCGGCCTCGCCGCTGCGGCTGCAGGGCACACCGCCGCTGCGCGGGGGCAGCGTGCCCGCCGCCGGCGCCGATGCGCCACGGTGGCGTGCGCCGGACGCCACGCGCACCGCCGTGCCGCTGGACACCGGCCCCGCGCGCGCGCCGCTGGCCGGCGTGCGCGTGATCGATCTGTCGATGGGCTGGGCCGGCCCGCTGGCCACGCGCCACTTCGCCGACCTGGGGGCCGACGTGGTCAAGGTCGAGGCCTGCCAGTACCCCGACTGGTGGCGCGGCGTGGACGACCGGCCGATCGTGTTCGAGCAGCGCCTCTACGAAAAGAGCGCCTACTTCAACGTGCTCAGCCGGGCCAAACGCGGCATCACGCTGGATCTGACCACCGACGATGGCCGCCGCCTGCTCAAGCAGCTGGTGAAGGACGCCGACGTGGTGATCGACAACTACTCGGCTGGCGTGCTGCCCAAGCTCGGCCTGGACTACGAAGACCTCAGGCAGGTCAATCCCGAAATCGTGATGCTCTCGATGCCGGCCTTCGGCACCGACGGGCCGTGGCGCGACTGCCGCGCCTACGGCTCGACGCTCGAGCAGGCCTCGGGCCTGCCCAGCGTGGCCGGCCGACCGGACGATCCTCCCTCGCTGGTGCACATCGCCTATGGCGACCCGATCGGCGGGCTGCATGCGGCCTCGGCACTGCTGGTGGCGCTCTATCACAGGCAACGCAGCGGGCGCGGCCAGCGCATCGTGCTGTCGCAGGTGGAATGCATGTTCACCATGGTGGCACCGTGGATCGTCGAGCAGTCGGCCAACGGCCGGGGTGGCGAGCGCCTGGGCACGCGCCATCCGCAGCACGCGCCGCAGGGCCTGTACCGCTGCGCGGGCGACGACGCCTGGGTGCTGGTCAGCGTGACACACGACGCGCAGTGGCAGGCCCTGTGCAGAGTCATCGCCAGACCCGATCTGGCTGCCGACGCGTCACTGTCGGATGCCGCCGGCCGGCGTGCCGCGCATGCACGCATCGACGAGGCGCTGGGCGCGTGGACGGCCTCGCGCGAGCCGCAGGCCGCGATGGAACAGCTGCAGGCCGCTGGCGTGCCGGCCGGCGTCAGCCGCGCGCCGGTGGCGATGCTGGACGACCCGCATCTGAAAGCGCGCGGCTTCTGGCAATGGATCGACCGCGAGCTGGTGGGCCCGCATCCGCAACCCTCGCCGCCGTACCGCGACTCGCTGGGCACGCTGCCCGCGCTGCGGCCCTCGCCCCTGCTGGGCCAGTTCAACCGCGACGTGCTGGGCGGCCTGCTGGGCCTGGGCGACGCGGAGATCGACGCGCTGCATGCCAGCGGCGTGATCGGCAACCGTGCCGTGCCGCCAGAGCTGCGCAAATCCCGCGCGGCCACCGGGCGTGGCGGCCCACCCCCTTCCTCGCCCTCGGCTGCCCCGCAGAGCCTGCGCGAGCGATGACCCCGGGCGCACGCCCGGTCCCCGCAGCAGTACACGCCACCCACCCCAGACCACAAGAAGGAGACATCAGATGAACCGCCGTACTTTCCCCCCGTGCCACTGGCGCCAGGCCTTGAGCCCGCGCGGCCTGCTGGCCTTCGCCTTCGGCGCGCTGGCCCTGGCCGCTTCGGCGCAGGAGTATCCGACCAAGCCCGTCACGCTGGTCGTGCCGTTTCCGGCCGGTGGCAGCACCGACGTGCAGGCCCGCCTGGTGGCCAAGGGCCTGCAGGAGCGCCTGGGCAAGCCCGTGGTGGTCGACAACAAACCCGGCGCTGCGGGCGCCATCGGCACGCGCTTCGTGGCCAATGCCGAGGCCGACGGCCACACGCTGCTGTTCGCCAGCACTTCGTCGCTGGCGGCCGAGCCGGTGCTCAACGAAAAGGCCGGCTTCGATCCGCTCAAGGACTTCGCGCCGGTGAGCATCGTCACCGACCTGCCGTGGATCCTGGTGGTCGAATGCCGCGAAGGACCCAAGAGCGTGGCCGCGCTGCTCGACATCGCACGCGCGAAGCCGGGCTCGCTCAACTACTCGTCGTGGGGCTATGGCAGCGCCAGCAACCTGCTGGGCGAGATGTTCAACCTGGCCACCAACATCAAGGTGGCGCACATCCCGTACAAGGGTGAGGCGCCGGCGGTCACGGGCCTGATCGGCGGCGAAGTGCAGTTGATGTTCGTCACCTCGGTGAACATGCCGCACATCCAGGCCAGGCGCATCTGCCCCCTGGCGGTGACCGGCGCCAGCCGCCTGCCGATCCTGCCGGACGTGCCCACGTTCGACGAGCTGAACATCCGCAACATGGACTTCAAGGTGTGGTTCGGCGTGGTCGCGCCGGCGAAGACGCCCGCGCCCGTGCTGGCCCGGCTCGAAAGCGCCACAGTCGCCGTCGTCCAGGCCCCGGACTTCGCGCGTTCGGCCGCGGCCATGGGCGTGAACGGCGTGGGCAGCAACGCCGCCACGTTCTCGCAACGGCTGCGCGCCGACCAGGCCATGATCAGCAACCTGTCCAAGAACGCCAAGATCAAGGAATGAGCGGGCCCGCGATGCGCACCTTGTCGTTCTGCACGGTCGAGCGCCGTGGGCCGGTGACCGTGGTCACGATCAACCGGCCCGAGGTGCGCAACGCGCTGCACCGCCCGGCCAGCCTGGAACTCGAACAGGTGTTCGACGATTTCGCCGCCGATCCCTCGGCCTGGGTGGCCATCGTCACGGGCGCTGGCGACAAGGCGTTCTGCGCCGGCAACGACCTGAAGTACCAGGCCGCCGGCAACGACACCACCTGGCCGGCCACCGGCTTCGGTGGACTGACCGCGCGGCACGACCTGGACAAGCCCGTGATCGCCGCCGTCAACGGCCTGGCGCTTGGCGGCGGCTTCGAGATCGCGCTGGCCTGCGACCTGATCGTGGCGGCCGAAGCAGCGCAGTTCGCGCTGCCCGAGCCGCACGTGGGCCTGGCCGCCACCGCGGGCGGCCTGCTGCGCCTGCCGCAGCAGATCGCACCCAAGCAGGCCATGGGCATGATCCTGACCGGCCGGCGCGTGGGCGCCGCCGAAGGCCAGGCGCTGGGCTTCGTCAACGAGGTGGTGCCCGAAGGGCAGGCCCTGGCCGCAGCGCTGGGCTGGGCCGAGCGCATTCTTCAGGGATCGCCGATGGCGGTTCGGGCCGCCAAGGCGCTGGTGCGTCAGGGCCAGTCGCAGCCCTCGCTGGAGACCAGCTACCCGTTGCAAAAGCAGCTGCCCGCCGTGGCCGCGCTCTACGCCAGCGCCGACAAGATCGAAGGTCCGCGCGCCTTCGCCGAAAAACGCAAGCCGGTCTGGCAGGGACGCTGAGCGGCATGGATGCATGGCAGGCCATCGGCGTGCTGGGCGGCGCATCGATGGGCGCCGGCATCGCGCAATTGCTGGCCGAGGCCGGACTCACCGCGCGCCTGTGCGCACCCGATGCACAGGCCGCCGCCGACACCGCGCGCCGCATGATCGCGCGCCGGGTGGAGAAGGGCCAGCTCACCGCGCAGCAGGGCGCGGCAGCCGCCGCATCGATCGAGCCGGTGGCTGACATCGCGGCGCTGGCCGGCTGCGGCCTGGTGATCGAGACACAGCTGGCCGATCGCGCCGCCACCCAGCGCGCGCTGGCCGAGCTGGAGGCCGTGCTGGCACCCGACGCGGCGATCGCGCTCAACACCTCCGCGCATCCGGTCAGCGTGCTGGCGCAGTCGGCGCGGCGGCCCGAACGCGTGGCCGGCCTGCACTTCTTCGAGCCGGCACCGCTGATGCGGGTGGTGGAAGTGATCGCCGGGCTGCGCACCGCGCCCGCCTTGACCGCGCGCCTGCAGGCGCTGGTCGCGCGGCTGGGCCACACGCCCGTGCCGGTGCAGGACTCGCCCGGCTTCGTGGCCAACCACATCGGCCGCGCCCTGCTGACCGAGGGCGCGCGCATCGTCGCCGAACAGGTGGCCACGCCCGCGGCGGTGGACCGCGTGGCCCGCGAGACGCTGGGCCTGCGCATGGGCCCGTTCGAACTGCTCGATCTGATCGGGCTGGACATCTCATTGCCCGTGATGGAACAACTGCACGCCGCGTTCCGCCACGAGCCGCGCCTGCGTCCGCCGGCGTTTCTGGCGCTGCGCTCTGCGGCGGGCCTGAACGGCCGGCGCAGCGGCGCGGGCTTCTACCTGCCGCCACCCGCGCCGGCCACGCCCGACCCCGCCGTGCCGGCCGACTGCTGGCCCCGGGTCTGGATCGATCCTTCCGACGCCGCGTCATACGCCCTCGTCCACGCTCACCTCGCCCCCCGAGGCGTGCGTCTGGATACTGGCGCGCGGCCCGCCGCCGACAGCCTGTGTCTGGTGATGCCACTGGGCAGCGACACCAGCGCCTGCGTGGTCGCGCAAGGGCTCGACGCGGCCCGCACCGTGGCCGTCGACGCCGCCAGCGGCCTGTCGCCCCTGGCCGTGCTGATGGCAGCGCCCGGGTTTCCCGCAGCGCTCCGGCAGGCCGCGCTCGCGATGTTCGGCGCTGCCGGCCCGGCGCTGTGGATTGCCGACAGCCCCGGCTTCATCGCCCAGCGCCTGCTGGCTTCGCTGGTCAACCTGGCGTGCGACGTGGCGCAGCAAGGCATTGCAGTGCCCGCCGACATCGACCGCGTGGTGCATCTCGCGCTGGGCTATCCGCAGGGGCCGCTGGCCTGGGGCGACCGCTTCGGCGCCGACCGCGTGCTGCAGGTGCTGGGCGCCATGCACGCCGACGGCGACCCGCGCGACCGCGCCAGCCCCTGGCTGCGCCGCCGGGCCGAGCTGGGCCTGTCCCTGTCCACGCCGGACTGACGCACGCCCATGGCCGCTCGCTCGCTCTCGCTGACGGCCCTGCCCGGGTTGCCGCTGGTGCAACCCGGCGATGACCTGGCCACCCTTCTGATCGCGGCACTGACGCAGGCCGACCTCACGCCGGCCGAAGGCGACGTGCTGGTGCTGGCGCAGAAGATCGTCTCCAAAGCCGAAGGCCGGCGCGTGCCGCTGGCCGGCGTGCAGCCTTCGGCGCAGGCCCGGGAACTGGCTGCCGAAACCGCCAAGGATCCGCGTCTGGTCGAGCTGGTGCTGCGCGAATCGAACGAGGTGGTGCGCCGCCGGCGCGACGTGCTGGTGGTGGAACACCGCCTGGGCTTCGTGATGGCCAACGCCGGCATCGACCTGTCGAACGTCGCGCAGGACGAGGAGGAAGCCGCCCTGCTGCTGCCGCTGGACCCCGACGCGTCCTGCGCGGCGCTGCGGGCCACGCTGCGCGAACGGCTGGGCGTCGACGTCGGCGTGATCATCAACGACAGCCATGGCCGCGCCTGGCGGCGCGGCACCGTGGGCGTGGCCATCGGCGTGGCCGGCCTGCCGGCGGTGCTGGACCTGCGTGGCACGCCCGACCTGTTCGGCCGCCCGCTGCTGATCACCGAAGTCGGTCTGGCGGACGAAATCGCGGCCGCCGCCTCGCTGCTCATGGGCCAGGCCGGCGAAGGCTCGCCCGCGGTGCTGGTGCGCGGCGTGGCGCTGGCGCGCCGGGACGGCCATGCGCGCGAACTGCTGCGCCCGCGCCAGACGGACCTGTTCCGATGACACCCGACACCCCGTGGCTGCTGGTGCCCGTGCGTTCGCTGGCGCAGGGCAAGCGCCGGCTGGCCGGCCGGCTCGATGCCCGGGAACGGGCGGCCCTCAACACCCAGTTCCTCGACCACTTGCTCGCGCAGGCGGCCCACTGGCCCGGCCTGGAGCACACCGTGGTCGTGAGCCCCTGCACCGACGTGCTGGCGCGTGCGCGGGCGGCCGGAGCGCGCGCGCTGCGTCAGCCTGCGCTGCCGCACCTAGACGAGGCCAGCAGCCAGGCACTCAACGCCGCGCTGACGATTGCCCGGCAGACGCTGCGGCGCTGGGGCGCGCGCAGCCTGCTGGTGGCCTCGTGCGATCTGCCGGGCCTGCGCGCGCGTGACCTGCGCGCGCTGGCCGACTGCGGCCGCTGCGGGCCAGGCGCACCGCGCGTGGCCCTGGCCACCGATCGCGCCGGCCGCGGCACCAATGCGCTCTATCTGCCGGCCGGGACGGCGCTGCCGTTCTGCTTCGGCGCCCACAGCGCGCGCCGCCACGCCGACGCCGCGCGGCAGCGCGGCCTGGCGCTGGCGCGCGCCGACATTGCGGGCCTGGCGTTCGACATCGACACGCCGGACGATCTCGCCCTGTGGCTGCAACCCGAACAGGCCTGTGCATGAACGCCGACACCGATCCCTCTCCTGCAGACACGGCCATCCCGCCCGGCTTCGAGCCGGTCGTGCGCGGCGGTGCCTTCTTCGCCCATCTGGCGCCGGTGTACCGCCGCATCGACGGCGATGCCCGCGTGCTCGCGGTGCGCATCGGCGCGCAGCATGGCAACGAACACGGCAACGCGCACGGCGGCATGCTGGTGACCCTGGCCGATGGCGCGCTGCACGACAACCTGCTGCGTGGCCGCGCGCCGGGCGCACGCATCGTCACCATCAACCTCTGCGCCGACTTCCTGAGCCCGGCGCGCGTGGGCGACTGGCTCGAGGCCCATGTGAGCATCCAGCGCCAGGGCCGGCAACTGGGCGTGGCCGATTGCCTGCTGCGCGTGGGCGAGCGGCGCGTGCTGCGCGCCAGCGCCACCTTCATGGAGCCGCCGGCGCGGCCCTGACCCGTCAGTCGGCGCCCAGCTGCAGCCGGTTGGGCTGGCGCTTCTCGATCGCGAACTTCAGCAGCGCGGCGCTGCGGAAGATGCCGTGCGCGAACTTGCCGTAGGGCAGCGTGAGGAACAGCGCCATCACGAAGCCCAGGTGCACCGCCAGCAGCAATGCCATCGCACCCGTGTCGCGCCAGGCCAGCAAGGCCAGGCCGGTGGCGCTGGTGAAGAACAGCAGCGCGATGAAGCCACGGTCCATGGGCTTTTGCTGCGCATCGCCGTGCAGCGGATGGCGCCGCAGGTTGAGCCAGAAAAGTCCCAACGGTCCGATCAGCAGGCCGATGCCGCCGGCCGTGCCCAGCAGCACGGGCAGGCTGGTGACGGGATAGGGCGCCTGCAGTCCCAGCAGGTAGTGATAGAGCGTGGCCGCGCAGGTCGAGGCGAAGCACAGCATGAAGCCGTAGAAGGTGAAGTGGTGAAAGCGCCGGCGCCACAGTGCGAAGGCGTCGTCTTCCTCGTTGCAGCCCTCGCCGTGGCCGCCGCCCAGGTAGCGCAGCCGCAGCGCGCTCGACGCCGCCTCCGCCACGGCCGCGCCCTGCTGGCCGGCCGGCGCGCGGCCGGGCGCCACATCGCGCCAGAAGCGCGCCACGCCCAGCGCGAGCGCCAGCATGGCGAAACCGAAGGCCGTGCCGAACATCACGGCCATCAGGTTGTGCGGAAAGATGGCGTAGAAGTCGCCGGCCAGCGGCTCGTGCCACAGCCCGCCGCGCATGGCCACCACCAGCACCAGGAAGAGCGCGATGCTGGCTGCCAGGGCCATCGACAGCGTGAGGCCGTTGCGCTTGTAGAGGGCGCCCAGCTGCGGCGGCCAGGCGTAGTCGTGATAGGTCTGTCCGCGCACCGTGGCCATGGCCTGCGGCACGTTGACGGCGAACTCGTGCGGCGGCGCGTACTGGCAGGCGTGCAGGCAGGCGCCGCAGTTGTGGCACAGGTTGGCCAGGTAGTTCGTGTCGGCCTTGCCGAATTCGAGCCGGCGCGTCATCGCCGGAAACACCGCGCAGAAGCCCTCGCAATAGCGGCAGGCATTGCAGATCTGCAGGATGCGCGCGACCTCCTGCTCGCCGGCCGAAAGCGGCAGCGCGGGCTGGATCGGGATCACGCGGGCAGCCGGCCGGCCCGGGCCTTCGGCATCAGCGCGCGCCTGCGCGAGCAGTTCATTGAGCTGTGGCAAACGCGGCCTCCTCGGCGAATGTGGGGTGATGCAGGCCCAGCGCCTGCGCGGCCTGCACGCCGGCGATGCGACCGAAAGCGGTGCCGATGCTCATGCCGACGCCGGCCGTGTAGCCCTTGCCCAGCACGTTGCCAGCCATCATCTCGCCGGCCACGAACAGATTGGGACTGGGCTCGTCATCGAAGCGCACGGCCGCCGTCTCGTCCACGCACAGGCCCAGGTAGGTGAAGGTGATGCCGGGGCGCAGCGGGTAGGCGTAGAAGGGCGCGGTATCGATGGGCCGGGCCCAGTGCGTCTTGGCCGGCGCCAGGTCTTCGGTGGCGCAGTCGTCCAGCGCGGTGTGATCGAAGCTGCCGGGACGGCAGGCTGCGTTGTAGTCGCGCAGCGTCTGCTCGAAGGTCGCCACGTCGACGCCGATCTTCGCCGCCAGCTCGCCCGGGGTGTCGGCGCGCGTGCCGTCGAACACGGGCGGCATGAAGCGGCCCACGGCCTTCTGGTCGATGATGGACCAGGCGATCTGCCCGGGCTGGTGCGCCACCAGGCGGCCCCAGATGGCATAGCGCTTGGGCCAGAAATCCTCGCCCTCGTCGTAGAAGCGGCGCGCTTCGCGATTGACCACCACGCCCAGCGACACGCAGTCGATGCGGGTGCAGATGCCGCCGTCGTACAGCGGCGCACGTGCGTCGATGGCCACGCAGTGCGCCTGCGTCGGGTCGCCGATGGCATCGGCGCCGGCGTCCAGCATGAACTTCAGCAGCACGCCCTGGTTGTAGCGCGTGCCGCGGATCAGGAAGTTTTCGGCCGGCCACTCGCCACGCTCGTTCTGACCCCAGGCCTCACGCTGCCACGCGAGATTCGATTCGAACCCGCCGCTGGCCAGCACGCAGGTCTTGGCCGCGATGCGCTCGCCGCCGGCGGTGACGGCGGCCACGAAGCGCGTGCCGTCGAGTTCCAGGCGTTCCACCGGCGTGTCGTAGCGCACCTGCACGCCCAGCGCCTGGGCGCTGCGGTAGTAGGCATTGACCAGCGCCTTGCCGCCGCCCATGAAGAAGGCGTTGGTGCGTGCCACGTGCAGCGCGCCCGACAGCGGCGGCTGGAAGTGCACGCCGTGCCGGCGCATCCAGTCGCGGCACACCGCCGAGGCGCGGATCACGCGCCGCGCCAGCTTTTCCTGGGTGAGGCCGCCCGTCACCTTGAGCAGGTCTTGCCAGTACTCTTCTTCGGGGTAGGTCTCGACGAGCACGTCCTGCGGCGCATCGTGCATGCAGCGCAGGTTGCGAACGTGCATCGAGTTGCCGCCGCGCCAGGCCTGCGGGGCGCTCTCCAGCATCAGCACCGAGGCTCCGGCCTCGCGTGCCATCAGCGCCGCGCACAGCGCGGCATTGCCGCCGCCGATGACCAGCACATCGATCGTGGGTTCACTCATGCCCGCACTGTAGGCAGCCGCCCCCGGGCCGGGAAGCCGGCCGGCGTCACGGCGGTATCACGATCCGTGATGGATGGGGGGTCAGGCCGCAGGCGAGAGCACGGAGCCCCGCCACCGGCCCGAGCCGACCAGCGCGCGCGCGCAGTCAGTGAGAACCACGCGCGCGGCCAGGGCCGCCGGCGACAGCTCGTCGTCCGACAGGCTGCACAGGGCGTTGCGGCGCCGCGCCGCCGGATCGGTGATCTCGCTGAGTGCGAAGCGTTCGGCCGCATCCGCGAAGCGCGCCACGGCCGCCGCCGGCTGGAGGGTGTCGCCCAGGCCGGCGTCGACGGCATCCATCAGCAGGGCCAGCGAGTCGATTTCGGCCGCCAGCACCGGCTCGAATCGGGCCCGCGCGAACGCCGTGTCGAGCGTGCTGCGCAATCCGTGGGGGCCGGTGGGAAGAATCAGCGGCACGCCCTTGAGTTGCGCGATGCGCAGGCGCGCGGGCAGCGGCGAGGCAGCGGCGCGCCGGCTCGAACGGATCAGGAACAGCCGCTCCTCGAGCAGCGGCATGACGCTCCAGCGCCGCGCGGGCTCGGTCTCGAACAGCACCGCCAGATCGAGCTGGCGCGCGTTGAGCATCTGCGAGAGATGGCCCGACAGGCTTTCGGTCATGTGCAGGCGCACGTCGGGGTAGCGCTCGCGCATGGCGAGCATCAGCGGCAGGCCCAGCACGGCTGCCGTGGTGGGCGCCAGCCCGACGCTGACGGTGCCCGACAGGCGCGACTCGCGCGCCGCCCGCGCGGCCTGCTCGGCATGGCGCAGCGCCAGTTGCGCCTCGCGGAAGAACGCCAGGCCGGCGTCGGTGGGCACCACGCCCTGGCGCGTGCGCTGCAACAGCCGCGTGGACAGCTCGCCCTCGAGCCGGCTCACCTGCTGGCTGAGGGCCGACTGCACCAGCTGCAGATCGAGCGCGGCGCGGCTGAAGCTGCCGAGTTCGACCACACGCACGAAGTAGCGGAGCTGGCGCAGTTCCATGGGCAGGGATCAGGCGGGAGAAGAGGTAGACCGGCGAGGCATGGGGACAAGAAGCAGCGGGGATAATCGCACAGATGACTGGCAAGACGCGCGTCGTGGTGGGGCTGAGCGGAGGCGTGGACTCCGCCGTGAGCGCCTACCTGCTCAAACAGCAGGGCTACGACGTCATCGGCATCTTCATGAAGAACTGGGAAGACGATGACGACAGCGAGTACTGCTCGTCGAACATCGACTTCATCGACGCCGCCAGCGTGGCCGACGTGATCGGCATCGAGATCGAGCACGTCAACTTCGCCGCCGACTACAAGGACCGCGTGTTCGCCGAGTTCCTGCGCGAATACCAGGCCGGGCGCACGCCCAACCCCGACGTGCTGTGCAACGCCGAGATCAAGTTCAAGGCCTTCCTCGACCACGCGATGCGCCTGGGCGCCGAGAAGATCGCCACCGGGCACTACGCCCGCGTGCGCCTGAACGAAGCCACCGGCCGGCACGAGCTGCTCAAGGGGCTCGATCCCCTCAAGGACCAGAGCTACTTCCTGCATCGGCTCAACCAGGCGCAACTGTCGAAGACGCTGTTCCCCGTGGGCGAGCTGCCCAAGACCGAGGTGCGGCGCATCGCGGAAGAGATCGGCCTGCCCAATGCGAAGAAGAAGGATTCGACCGGCATCTGCTTCATCGGCGAGCGCCCGTTCCGCGAGTTCCTGGGCCGCTACCTCAGCAAGGCGCCGGGCCCGATCAAGGACGAGCGCGGCCGCGTGCTGGGCCAGCACCAGGGGCTGTCGTTCTACACGCTGGGCCAGCGCCAGGGGCTGGGCATCGGCGGCGTGAAGGACAAGGGCTCAAGACCTGGCGCGCCGTCTGGCCAGCCGGCGCGCGGCGGCGGCGATCACGCGCCGTGGTACGTGGCGCGCAAGGACATCGAGAAGAACACGCTGTGGGTGGTGCAGGGCCACGACCACCCGTGGCTGCAATACGGTGCGCTGCAGGCCGACGACGCCAGCTGGGTGGCCGGCGAGCCGCCCGCGCCCGGCACGCTGGCGAGCAAGACCCGCTACCGCCAGGCCGACGCGCCCTGCGTGCTGGCGCCCGGCGCCAACGGCGCCTTCGCCCTGGACTTCCCGCAGCCGCAGTGGGCCGTCACGCCCGGCCAGTCGGCCGTGCTGTATGACGGCGAGGTGTGCCTGGGGGGCGGGGTCATCGCGGCGGCCAGCTGAGGCCCGCGCGGTGCCCGGCCACGGGCCTACACTGAGGGCTTCCCTGTCCGCACAAGGCACCGCCATGATCGATCACGCCGGCGTTCACGCCACCGATTTCGCCCGCAGCCGGGCGTTCTACACCGAAGCGCTGGCACCGCTGGGCTACGCCAAGCTGATGGAAGTCCCGGCGTCCGTCACCGGCAGCGCCGACTTCGCGGGCTTCGGCGAGCCGCCCAAGACCGACTTCTGGATCGTCTCGAGCAACGTGCCGCCGCTGCCCGTTCATGTGGCCTTCCGCGCGAAGTCGCGCGCCGTGGTCGATGCATTCCACAAGGCCGCGCTGGCCGCCGGCGGCACCGACAACGGCGCCCCCGGCATCCGCGCGCACTACCACGCCAACTACTACGGCGCCTTCGTGCGCGACCCCGACGGCAACAACATCGAGGCCGTGTGCCACGAACCGCAGTGAGCGCGCAGGTGCTCGCCGTCCACGCGAGCGCCACGCACAGCTTCTCGAAGAGCCCGCTGGCGCAGATCGATCTGGTCGAAGGCCTGGGCGTGGCAGGCGACGCGCACAGCGGCGCCACGGTGAAGCACCGCTCGCGCGTGGCGCGCAATCCGCACCAGCCCAACCTGCGGCAGGTGCACCTGATGCACGCAGAACTGTTCGACGATCTCGCGCGGCAGGGCTTCACGGTGGCGCCGGGGCAGCTGGGCGAGAACATCACCACGCGCGGCCTCGCGCTGCTCGACCTGCCCGAGGGCACGACGCTGCACATTGGCTCCGACGCGGTGGTGCGCCTCACCGGCCTGCGCAATCCGTGCCACCAGATCGACGGCTTCCAGCGCGGGCTGATGCAGGCCGTGCTCGACCGCGATGCCGATGGCCAGCTGGTGCGCAAGGCCGGCGTGATGGGCGTGGTGCTGGCCGGCGGCCTGGTGCGCGCGGGCGATGCGATCCGCGTGGCGCTGCCGCCCGGGCCGCACGACCGGCTTCGGCCGGTCTAGGGCCGATGCCGCTCAGGCGGCGTCGAACACCTTGCCGGGATTCATCAGCCCGAGCGGATCGAGCGCGGCCTTGATCGCGCGCATCGCCGCCACCTCGGCCGGCGTGCGGCTCGCGCCCAGCCAGGCTTTCTTGTGCAGGCCGATGCCGTGCTCGGCCGACACGCTGCCGGCGAACTGTTCCACCAGCCCGTAGACCAGCGCCTCGACGGCGTCGGCATCGCCGCCCACGGTGGCACCGTCCACCGACAGGTGCAGGTTGCTGTCGCCCACGTGGCCGAAGAACACCGAGGACTGACCCGGCCAGCGCGCGGACAAGGCCGCGCGGCAGGTGTCGGCGAAGCGGCCGATGTCGGCCATGGGCAGGCTGACGTCGAAGTTGATGGCCGGGTGCATGCGCGAGGGCAGCTCGGCCGTCGCTTCGCGGATCTTCCACAGGGCCTGCGCCTGCGCGCCCGATTGCGCGATGGCGGCGTCCAGCGCCGTGCCGGACTCCAGCGCCTCGCCCAGCACGGACTCCAGCGCGTGGCGCAGCGCGGCCTCGTCGGCGCCCGTCACATCGATCAGCGCCGCCAGCGGATGCGCTTCGTCGAACGGTTCGCGCAACTGCTGCCAGCCGATCGAGGCGGCGACGAAATCGCGCCACATCAGCTCGAACGCCGCCACGGCCGTGCCCAGGCGCGACTTGAGCAGCGACAGCAGCGCGAGCGCGGCCTCGAAGTCGGGCAGCGCCACCAGCGCCGTGGCACGCGCCCTGGGCGCCGGATACACGCGCAGCAACGCACGCGTGATCACGCCCAGCGTGCCCTCGGCGCCGATGAAGAAATGCTTGAGGTCGTAGCCCGTGTTGTTCTTCTGCATGGGCCGCAGCATGGGCAGCACGGTGCCGTCGGCCAGCACGGCCTCCAGGCCCAGGCATTGCTCGCGCATCATCCCGAACTGCAGCACACCGTTGCCGCCGGCGTTGGTGGCCAGGTTGCCGCCGATCTGGCAGGAGCCGCGCGCGCCCAGGTCCACGCCGAACATCAGGCCGCGCGCCAGCGCCGCTTCCTGCAGCGCCTGCAGCGTGACGCCGGCCTGCACCGTGGCCACGCCCGTGGCCGTGTCGATGGCCTCGATGGCGTTCATGCGCTCCAGCGACAACGCGATGGCTCCCGCCACCGGCACGGCACCGCCAGCCAGCCCCGTGAGGCCGCCCTGCGGCACCACGGGCACGCGATGCGCCTGGCACAGCGCCAGCACGGATGACACCTCGGCCGTGCTGGCGGGGCGCACCAGGGCCAGCGGCTGCACGGGCGCGTGGCCGCCCCAGTCAGCGAGGTGGCGCGGGGCGATGGAGTCGCCGGTGAGAACGCTGCCGGGGCCGAGCGCGTCGGTCAGCGCGTCGAGAAATTCGCAGGACATGGGTGGAATGCGCGTGGAGAACAGGGAGGAACGTGAGGTTGGCCTCGACGCATGATCCGTGCCGCGCGATCCGGTGGCCGGAACGCCCGGCCGCGTGTCAGTCGCGGCACTCGCCGGGAATCCACACCTGACACCGCCCGGGCGCGTCATGCGGCGGGCACAAAAAAGCCGGCCCCGGGGGCCGGCCTTGGCGTTGCCGTCGGCAGGCGATCAGAACGGAATGTCGTCGTCCATGTCGTCGAAGCCCGACGACGACTTGGCCGGCGCCTGCTGGCGCGGCGCGGGGGCCGGCGCCTGGCGCGGAGCCGGCGCGGCACGGCGGGGTGCGGGTGCGTCGTCGTAGCCGCCGTCATCGCCGCCACCGGCGCCCTGGCGGCCGCCCAGCAGTTGCATTTCACGCACGCGGATTTCATAGGCCGTGCGCTCGTTGCCGTCCTTGTCCTGGTACTTGCGGCTGCGGATCTGGCCTTCGATGTAGACCTGCGAGCCCTTCTTGAGGTACTGGCCGGCGATTTCTGCCAGGCGGTCGTTGAAGACCAGGTTGTGCCACTCGGTCTGCTCGCGCATTTCGCCGCTCGCCTTGTCGCGCCATTTCTCGGTGGTGGCCAGGCTCACGTTGCAGACCTGCCCGCCATTGGGAAAGGTGCGCACTTCGGGATCGCGGCCGAGGTTGCCGACGAGGATGACTTTGTTGATGGAGGCCATGGGTGGATCGCCGGGTGACGGCGCTGGAATCGGGGAATCGGGTGATTGTGCCGCATGCACCGGCCGGTGGCGACGGGGCCGGTCCCCGCGCCGCCGCTGCGATCCGTGACAATGGTCGCGATGAGCAGCAGCAGCCATGAGCCCGATTTCCTGGGCAACGTCCGCACCGAACTCTCCACCCTGCGCCCCTGGCTCGACCGCAGCATCGTGCTGGCTTATGCCGTAGCGGCCGGCCTCGCGGTCGTGGGCTTCACGCTGCTGTCCGAATGGCTGTTCGGGCGGTTCCTGGCGCTGCAGTCCATCAGCCCGTGGGCGGCGCTGGTCTGGACGCCGGCGGTCACCGCCGGCGTGGTGTGGGCCACGCGGCGCTGGTTCGCGGGCGCGGCGGGCTCGGGCATACCGCAGGTGATGGCCGCGCTCGACCCGGTCCTGCCCGAGCGCGAGGCCGGGCGCTTCGTCTCGCTGCGTCTCACGCTGGGCAAGATCGGGCTGTCGTCGGCGGGCCTGCTGGCCGGGCTGTCGCTGGGCCGCGAGGGGCCCTCGGTGCAGGTGGCCGCGGGGGTGATGCAGCATGCGCAGCGCTGGCTGCGGCCGGGTTCGGGCATCGACCGGCGCGCGCTTCTGGTGGCCGGTGGCGCGGCGGGCATCGCCGCCGCTTTCAATGCGCCGCTGGCGGGCGTGGTGTTCGCCATCGAGGAGCTGTCGCGCAAGCTCGAATCACGCTCCAGCGGCCTGATCATCGCGGCCATCGTGCTGGCGGGCCTGATGGGTGTCTCGGCCTTCGGCAACATCACCTACTTCGGCCGCATCGCCGTGCCGCGCCTGGACTGGAGCGCGCTGCTGCCCGGCCTGGGTGTCGCGCTGGCCTGCGGTCTGCTGGGCGGGCTGTTCTCGCGGCTGATGATCGCCTCGCTCACCGGCGCGCCGGGGCGCGTGAGCCTCTGGCGCACGCGCTGGCCGGTGCGCTTCGCGGCCGGGGCGGGGCTGGCGGTGGCCGTGATCGGCCTGGTCAGCGATGGCGAGACCTTCGGCGCCGGCTCCGAGACGGTCAAGCACATGCTGGCCGGGCAGGCCGAGGTGCCGCCGCTTTACGTGCTGCTGAAGTTCATGGCGACCTGGCTCACGGCCTGGTCGGGTGTGCCCGGCGGCATCTTCGCGCCCTCGCTGTCGATTGGCGCCGGCGTGGGCCACAACATCGCGCAACTGGCTGGCGGCGACATCGGCCCGGCATTGATCGCCATGGGCATGGCGGCCTTCCTGGCCGCCGTGACACAGGCGCCACTGACGGCCTTCATCATCGTGATGGAGATGGTGGACGGCCACGCCATGGTGCTCAGCCTGATGAGCGCCGCCATGCTGGCCAGCCTGGTCTCGCGCATGGTGAGCCGATCGCTCTATGCCACGCTGGCCGAGTACATGGTGTCCTCGGTCGTCGGGCCGGCCGCGCCGGCACCGCGGCCGGACGACGGCACGCCGCTCAGCGAGCCGCCCCGCCCGGCGGCTTGAAACGGGCGCGCGCCCGCGCGGCTTCGGCCCGCCAGTCGCACCCGGCCGCGTGGTCGTTCACCAGGCCCATCGCCTGCATGAAGGCATAGACCGTGGTGGGCCCGACGAACTTCCAGCCCCGCGTCTTGAGGTCTTTCGACATCGCGACCGAGGCGTGCGAGGTGGACACGGGCGATCGCGCCTCGGGCGCCGCAACCTCGTAGCTCCACACATAGGCGGCCAACGATCCCTCGGCGGCGATCAGCTCGAGCGCGCAGCGCGCGTTGTGGATGACGGCTTCGATCTTGCCGCGATGGCGCACGATGCCGGCGTCCTGCAGCAGGCGCTCGACGTCGCGCTCGTCCATGCGTGCCACGCGCCCGATCTCGAAGCCGTGGAACGCCGCGCGGAAGTTCTCGCGCTTGGCCAGGATGGTGCGCCAGCTC
>JAGOCV010000040.1 GCA_017998575.1 Burkholderiaceae bacterium | reverse complement strand
GAGCTGTCCACCATCGGCCATCCGCTGGCCGACTTCAGCTATCACTGCATGGCCTGGCACATTCCGCCTGGCGCATTCCGCGGCATCGGCGGACTCGACCATGCGGCGCTGGGCATCCCCGACGAGCAGACCTATGTGCGCCGCTATTGCGAGCGTACCGGCCGTGCCGATCCGGGCGCCGTGATGGCCGACTGGAACTTCTACCTTGCCTACAACCTGTTCCGCCTGGCGGCCATCCTTCAGGGCATCGCCAAGCGTGTCGAAGCGGGCACGGCCTCCAGCGCGCAGGCGCTCAGTGCCGCGGCCGGGGCCGCGCCGCTCGCGCGCATGGCCTGGGATTTCGCGCAACGCGGCTGACGCCATCCACACATCCAATGACCGGCCATCCTGCCGGCCCGCCACAGGAGAACACATATGGATTTCGACTACTCCCCCCGCACCCGCGAACTGCAGGCGCGCCTGCTGGCGTTCATGGACGCACATGTGTACCCGGCCGAAGCCGAGTACGCGCGCGAACTGGCCGCCAACACCACGGCCGGCAAGCGCTGGAGCGCGCTCGACGTGATCGAGCGGCTCAAGAAAAAGGCCCGCGACGACGGACTGTGGAACCTCTTCCTGCCGGTGGACAGTGCCGCCGTGTCGGGCTACGAAGGCGCCGGCCTCACCAACCAGGAGTACGCCCCGCTGGCCGAGATCATGGGCCGCGTGCCCTGGGCACCCGAGGTGTTCAACTGCTCGGCGCCCGACACCGGGAACATGGAAACCATCGCACGCTACGGCAGCGAAGAGATTCGTGCGCGCTGGCTGAAGCCGCTGCTCGAAGGCCAGATCCGCTCGGCCTTCGCCATGACCGAGCCCGAGGTCGCCTCCAGCGACGCCACCAACATCGCCACGCGCATCGAGCGCCAGGGCGACGACTACGTGATCAACGGGCACAAGTGGTGGATCTCGGGCGCGGCCGATCCGCGCTGCGCCGTCTTCATCACCATGGGCAAGACCGACCCCGACGCGCCCCGCCACTCGCAGCAGAGCATGATCGTGGTCCCAGCCGACACGCCGGGCATCCGCATCGTGCGGCCGCTGGGCGTCTTCGGCTACGACGATGCGCCGCACGGCCACGTCGAGATGTACTTCGAAAACGTGCGCGTGCCCGCCGGCAACATCCTGCTGGGCGAAGGTCGCGGCTTCGAGATCGCGCAGGGGCGCCTGGGCCCCGGCCGCATCCACCACTGCATGCGCCTGATCGGTCTGGCCGAGCGCGCACTCGAACTGATGTGCCGCCGCGCCTCATCCCGCACGGCCTTCGGCAAGACCGTGGCCCAGCAGACCGTGACGCAGGAGCGCATCGCCGAGGCACGGTGCCGCATCGACATGGCGCGCCTGCTCACGCTCAAGGCCGCCTGGATGATGGATGTGGCCGGCAACAAGGCGGCCAAGAGCGAGATCGCGATGATCAAGGTGGTCGCGCCGTCGATGGCCTGCCAGGTGATCGATTGGGCCATGCAGGTGCATGGGGGTGGCGGCATGTGTGACGACTTCCCGCTCGCCTATGCCTATGCCAACGCGCGCACGTTGCGCTTCGCGGATGGTCCGGACGAAGTGCACCGCAATGCCATCGCCAAACTCGAACTGGGCAAGTATTCGTCCTCGAAGCGCGAGGTCGAGATGCCGGTGACCCGCGGCTTCTGAGGCGTGGCCCTTCAGCCCACGGTACGGGGCAGCACGGCCTGCGCCCGGGCGCAGGCCAGCGGATAGAGCCGGCTCGCCTGCGCCAGCACGCCCAGGTCGAGCGGCACCGCTTCCATGCGGAAGTACACGTTGCCGCGCAGCGCCATCAGGATCAGGGGTGTCTGCTCGTTGACCGGCTCATGCCAGCGCATCAACTCCGTGGCCAGGGACGCGTCGATCCAGTCCTGCGCATGGCGAGGTTCGTCGGCCAGCACGGCATACATGTCCTGGAAACCGATGGGTGCCTCGGGCAGCGGCACTTCTTCGTACATCGAGAGCCAGCGCACCTCTTCGGGCAACTGCTGGTCGGCCGACGTTCGCAGGGTGTCGGTGAATTCAGAGAAGGCGCGGTGTTCGAGCGCGTCCTGCAGATGGCGGTTGAGGATGAGCACCGCAACGTTGGAATGCAGGCCGAGTTCGGTACGCCCACGGAGTTCGGCGCCATGGATGAAGTGGCGCGACGGCGCGCCGCGTTCCAGCCGCCAGGTCAGGCCGTCGCGCTGACCAGAAATCGCGAAGCCCGCCTCGCCGCGTGGGTGGAAATCGAGTCCCGCGCCGGCCGCCCAGGCAGCGACCGCGTCGATCGGCACCGGGACGGCCCGGGCCACCGAGGGTGCGCGCGACGAGAACAGCTTGCGCAGTCGTTCGAGCATCGCCCCCCCAGATGAACTAAAGTGCCCAATCTTCCACGAAAACCCGCATGAGAGGTAGCCCGTGATCGATATTTATTCCTGGCCCACACCGAACGGCCACAAAGTTCACATCATGCTGGAGGAATGCGGCCTGCCCTATCGCGCGCATCCGGTCGACATCGGACGCGGCGAACAGTTCGCCCCCGACTTCCTCGCCATCAGCCCCAACAACAAGATACCGGCGCTGGTGGATCCCGAAGGCCCGGGCGGCCAGCCGATCTCGCTGTTCGAATCGGGCGCCATCCTCACCTACCTGGCCGGCAAGACGGGCCGTTTCCTGCCGGCCGATGACGCCGGCCGCTACGAGGCCCTGCAATGGTTGATGTTCCAGATGGGCGGCGTGGGCCCCATGCTCGGCCAGGTGCATCACTTCAGGCTCTATGCCCCGGAGAAAATCCCCTACGCCATCGAGCGCTACACCAACGAGGCGCGCCGTCTCTACGGCGTGATCGACCGGCGGCTCGCCTCCAGCCCGTTCATCACCGGCGCCGAGTACGGCATCGCCGACATCGCGGTGTTCCCGTGGCTGCGCAACTGGGCCAACCAGGGCATCGTGCTGACCGAGTACCCGCACCTGGCGGCTTGGTTCGAACAGGTGGCCGAGCGGCCCGCCGTGCAGCGCGGCGTGAAGGTATTGGCTGATCTGCGCAAGCCGATCACGGACGACAAATCGCGCGAGGTCCTGTTCGGAGCCACCCAATACGCCAGGCGCTGACGTTCTCCTACGCGCGCGCCGGCCGGCCTGGGGCATGCTGCGCGAAGCACTCCAGGACCTACCCCAATGACACTGAGCCAGTTTTTCCACATCAGCCGGCGATCGATCAAATCCTGGCTGGACGACGACGCCTCCAGCATGGGGGCGGCCATCGCCTTCTATACCGTGTTCTCGATCGCCCCGCTGCTCGTGATCGTGATTGCCGTGGCTGGTGTCGTGTGGGAGCGCGAGGCCGTCCAGGGCGAAATCGTCGAACAGATCGGCGAGGTGGTGGGGCGCGACGCCGCAGGCACCGTGCAGACCTTGCTGCAGGCCTCGGCCGTGAGCGGCAGCAGTTTGTTCGCCACGCTGGTGAGCATTGGCGTTCTGCTGTTTGGCGCAACCCGCGCCTTCGCCGAACTGCAGCGGGCACTCGACCGCATCTGGCGCGTGCCGCCCGAGACCAAGTCGGGCATCGTGGCCACGGTCAAGACTCGCCTGCTGTCCTTCGGGATCATCTTCACCTTTGCGTTCTTGCTGGTTGTCTCGCTGGTGGCCAGCGCCGTGGTCGCCGCCATCGGCCAGTGGACGAACGACCTGCTGCCCGCTGGCGCCGAGTTGCTGCTGCAGTTGCTGAATCTGGCCATTTCGCTGTTCGTCACGACCACGCTGTTCGCCAGCATCTACCGCCTGATGCCGCGCGCGGCGATCGCGTGGCGCGATGTCTGGGTGGGCGCCGCCGTCACGGCCGTGCTGTTCGAAATCGGCAAGATGCTGATCGGTCTGTACCTGGGCAAGTCCGCCACCGTGAGTTCGTTCGGCGCAGCCGGTTCGCTGGCAGTGCTGCTGCTCTGGATCAACTACTCGGCGCAGATCTTTCTGTTGGGCGCTGAATTCACCTATGCCTATGCCAGCGAGCGTGGCTCGCACAGCGCGGCTCGACCGACGGACGCCAACCCATCGGCGCCGGCCTGACAGAAATCCTTGCGCCATTGAAAAAGCCCGCATCTGCCGATGCGGGCTTTCCTGTTTCTGGCGGACGGCGCGAGTCGCGCCGCCGCGCGGATCACTTGGCCTTGTAGGCGTCGCGCAAGGCCTTGATCTGGTCGTGGTTGCGCTGCGCACCCTGCATCTGCCGCTCGATCAGCGAGCGCACATCGGCCGGCAGGCTGTCATGCTTCAGAGCCTTGCGATAGCGCGCCAGGGCGGCATCCTCGCCGCGCTCGCACTCTTCGAGCACAGCCTTGTCGTCGTACTTCGTCAGGGCGGTGCGCACCGCCACCCAGCCGCGATGCATCGCGCCAGCCACCGTGCCGCCGTCGGCCGGCTTGCCGCCGCGCCGCTGGATCTCGCGCTGCAGTTCGAGCCCGGCTTCGTTGCATTCGCTGGCATGGCGAAGCAGCACCGTCTTGATGTCCTGCGACTTGGCCTGCTCGGCGCTGGTACGGAAACCATATTCGCCGTCGCGGCAGCTCTCCAGCAGGTCGTTCAGCGTGTCGACGACATCGACGGCGCGCTCGGGGCCGGCGTTGATCCGGGCAGCGCGATCCCATGCGGCCATGGTGGCCGGGCGAGCCTTCTGCCAGTCGAGCGAAGATGCACCCCGGCGCGACTCCCAATCGGCGCGCAGGCGCTCTTCGGCCTCGTTGAACGGCACGCCGTACAGGCCTGCACTCGACCAGCCCAGAGCGTAGGCCGGATGGTAGTCCTCATACTGACGGCCCTGCTCGAAGTACGGCTCGTCGCGGTAGGCATCGCGCCAGTAGGCTTCTTCGGCGGTCGGATTGACGGCTTCGGCGGCAGCCTTGCCGGCCAGCCCGCCCGTCACGGCTCCGGCGATCCCGCCGAGCGCTGCGCCCACCGGCCCGCCAACCATCCCCACCGCCGCGCCCGCAGCGGCGCCCCCTGCGGCTGCGCCCAGGCCGGTGCCGACCGGGTGTGCGCCGGGTTCGTCAGTGATGGGGTCGCGGTTCGCGTCTCGCTTGTCAGCTGCCATGATGTAGCTCCTTTCGTTGAAGAACTCCATCTTCGAGCCTGACAGGCAGGCCACCTGTCGGTTGCCGTGCGGGACGGCTGTCGGTGAAAGGCCGACGTGGCAGCTGCTTCCAGCTGCAACAGGCGCAACGCTTGCGCACTGTGCGCGTAGGACGGCACCGGCGTCGGATCGGGGGGCCAGCCGTCAGCAGCCAACACCATTGCTGCCCAGAATGCGCTGAGGCGGGGCCATGTGGCCGCGGCCACTCACCTCTCGTGGAGAACACACGGCATGACACTCGTCCAGATCGGGCCCCTCGCCGCCCTCATCGCAGGCATCCTCATCCTGATCATGCCGCGCCTGCTGAACTACATCGTGGCGCTTTACCTGATCATCGTCGGCCTGCTCGGCCTGTTCGGCTGAGTCGAAGCGGCCTCAGGCCGGCTGGGCCACGGTCGGTGGCACTGAACCGAACTGGCTGTCGAACGCCTCGCAGTCGCGCTCGAAACGGCGTATCTCCTCGATCGCCTGTGTAAGGCTCATCTCGCCCGCTTCCATGAGCTTGCCGGCGAGATGCTCGGTCAAGGGCTTGAGCGGCGCCAGCAGCGCGCGCGTTTCGGCATAAAGGCGCTCGCTCTGGGCTTCCATCACCGCGCGGGTTTCCTCGTCGACGGATTTGCTCTGACCGCCCTGCTCCAGCGCGCCGAAGTTCAGGCGCGTCTTGCGATACATACCCATCTCGCCCACCGCATGGTGCAGGATGCGTGTGACACGCGTGATGTCGTTGTGGGCGCCGTTGGTGGTTCCGTCCTCGCCGAAGAACAGCTCTTCGTTGGCCATGCCGCCCAGCAGAACGCGCACTTCGTGTTCAAGGTCGCCTTTGGTCTTCAGCAGGTTGGAGCCCTGGCGGTGAAACACGAAGCCCAATGCGTTGCTGCGCGGATTGGCCTTCAGCGAGATCTTGAGCGTCTTCATCGACGCCAGCAGCTTGTCCCAGTCGCCATCGGCCAACTTGCGCTCGCGCACCAGATCGACCAGGAAGTGGCCCCACTCATGGATGGCAATGATGCGGCGGTCGCGCTCGCGCTCCTGCGTGGTAGCGCTGGTGGTGTTGCCCACCAGCACCCGCTCGGCGGCGAGCATGAGCGTCTCGGTGTCGATGAGCTCACCCGCCTGCACGGCGCTGATGCCGGCCTGGTTCACGAGCGTCTCGATGTCGGCCGGGCTCATGCCTTCCGTCACGGCGACCACGTGGCCCAGGTCGAGGTCGGGCGCCACCTTTGCCGCGCGCAACGACAGGTAGTGTTCGATGATGGCCAGCCGCTCCTCGCGGTTAGGCGTGCGGAAGTCCACCTTCATCTGGAAGCGCCGCAGCATGGCTTCGTCCATCTGCTGGTTCTGCTGGTTGAAGTTGGAAGCGACGATCCAGATGATCTCCGTCTCGCCCTGCGTGCGCACGCCGTCGAGCACGGCCAGCAGCATGTTCTGCGTGTCGTCGTCGAACTTGCGGTGGCCGCCGCGCTTCATGAACAGGTCTTGCGCTTCGTCGAGGAAGACGATGCAGCGCTTGCGGCGCTTGGCCATCGAGACGATGCGGTTGAGCGTCTGCGAGCCGCCGGCCACGAAGCCGGTCTCGAGGTTGGCGGCCGAATGGAACAGGATCGGCAGCTTGAGTTCCTTGGCCAGATAGCTCGCGAGCTTGGTCTTGCCGGTGCCGGCCGGTCCGCTGAACATCACGTTGAACGGCTTTGTCACGCCGTACTCGGCGTACTCGGCGCGCCGCTGGTACTGGTCCTTGATCTGCGCGACTTCGGCCTTGATGTCGTCCATGCCCACCAGGTCATCGATGCTGCCCTTGATCTGCGCAGGCTCGATGAAACGCAGGGATTTGATCTGCCCTCTCAGCTGGAACCACAGGAACCCCAGCAGGCCGAGGGTGAGCGCCGCCGAGAACGCGGCCGACAGCCCGGAACGCCAGTTGTCGCCAGCCTGCGGACGCGCGCCCGAAAAGCGCTTCTCCAGACGATCGACCATCGCCGCCGCATCGCCCTGCAGCTCGGCGCGCGGCACGAAGTTGAGCTTGCCGGCCCACGGCGCCGTCAGCGCCTGCTCGGTGAAGATCCGCGTCTCCATGTCAGAGGGGTAGTAGGCGTACTGCGTACCCTTCGACTCGATCAGAACGAAACGCTCCGAGACACTCCAGGACAGCGGGCTGTAAATGACCGTGACGCGGTCGACCGGATTGGAGGCCAGGAACGACAGCAGCGAGCCGCCACCGAAAACGACGGGCCTGGAGGTGTCGAGCGCCCAGACCGGCTGGGCGCCGGGCGCGGTATCGTTCATCGCCATCACCTGCTCGGCCATGGAGGTGGAACGCTCCATCGACACCCACGCATAGATCGCCGACGCGGGAATCAGCAGCAACGCCAGCACCACCAGCACCTGCGTCACCGGCAGTTGCACCGAGAACCAGTCGGCCACGCGCGAGCCCGCATGCCGCGCGGCCAGCCTGGCGCGCTGCCAGCGGCCGGGCCGCGGCGCGGCGTCATGCGCCTGGGCCTCGAAGGCTTCGGGAACTGCGGAACCGGCGTGGGAGGAGGAGTCGCTCATGGGCAATACGGCCTGTCAATGGCGTCCTGCTGCGGGACGGCCGGGAACATGAAAGCCTGAAACCGAGGCCACGACGCCGTGTGAGCGCATGGAATGCCGCGTGCTGCAGCGCCGCGGCTTGGTCAGCCCCGTTACCTCCGCCTGGGTCTGCCTCGTTTGTAGGCACCATCCTACAGGCTTACCCTAGCCGCAGCCAGCAAAAGGCTATTCCAATGTGTATCAGCACCACGGCACGTGCGAAAGTGCCGCGCCTAGCGCCACTGCGCGTGGTCATGGCAGCCGTGGCCGCGTGGCATCAGGGGTGAGGCGACACGCGCCAGACCGCGTTGCCCACGTCGTCAGCCACCAGCACCGCGCCGCGGCCGTCGATGGCCACGCCGACCGGACGGCCGCGCGCGCGGCCATCGGCGCCCACGAAACCGTCGAGCACAGTGACCGGCAGGCCCGCCGGTTTGCCCTGAGTGAACGGCACGAACACCACGTTGTAGCCCGAACGCGGGCGCCGGTTCCACGAGCCGTGCTGCCCGATGAAAGCACCTTCGGCGAAGGCCTGCGGCCAGCGCATCATCTGTCGCGCCGCCACCTCGGCCGGCGCGGGGGCAAAGGCCAAGCCCAGCGGCGCCACATGGCTGCCCAGCGAATAATCCGGGCGGATGGCCTGCGCCACCTTCGCCGGCTCGCGCGGCTGGACGCGTTCGTCCTCGTGCTGACCCCAGTAGCTCCACGGCCAGCCATAGAACCCGCCGTCGCGCACCGATGTGAGGTAATCGGGTGCCAGATCGTTGCCGATCAGGTCGCGCTCGTTGACGACTGTCCAGAGCACGCCGGTGACGGGCTCCCAGCCCAAGCCGTTGGGATTTCGCAATCCCGTCGCGAAGAGGCGCTGGCGACCACTGGCGATGTCAAGCTCCCAGATGGCAGCCCGGTTGTGTTCCGCCTCCAGCCCGTTTTCGCCGATGTTGCTGTTGGAGCCCACGGTGATGTACAGGCGCGCCCCGTCCGGCGAAGCCAGCAGGTTCTTGGTCCAGTGGTGGTTCAGGCCGGCGGGGAGCGAGGCGACACGGGTCGCGGGCCCCGCAATGCGACGGCTGCCGGGTACATAGTCGTAGCGCACCAGCGCATCGGCGTTGGCCACGTAGAGGTGCGACGCCACGAGCGCCATGCCGAACGGTGACATCAGGCCGCCTGCACTGTCCAGCAGAACGTGCCGCACTTCGGCCATGCCATCGCCATCGGCATCGCGCAACAAGGTGATGCGATCGGCACTGGGCACGTTGGAGCCCGCGCGCTTCATCACCAGCCCCATCACCCAGCCCTTGATACCGCCGCCCGCACCGGGTGGTTTGGGGGGCGCAGCGGCCTCGGCCACGAGCACGTCGCCGTTGGGCAGCACATAGAGCCAGCGCGGATGATCGAGGCCTCGCGCGAAAGCATTCACCGTCAGGCCTGGCGCAGGCGTAGGCGCTGCCGTATCCGTCCAGCCTGTCGCAGGCGCCACCAGCAGTGTGGGCAGTACCTGCGCGCGGGCCTCCGGCAAGCGCGGATCGGGCCCTTGGGTTTCGGCCAGCGCGAGGTGGGATGCGCCGTCGGTACAGCCCGACAGAGCGGCGATGAGAAACGCCGGCAGAAGCAGCGCACGCACGGCGCGCGCCGCCCCGATGCCGACCTGGACCGGGAAATCGACTGAAGCCATCGGGGAGTCAGGGTGCGTCATCACGCGGCGAGCCCGCGCGCGTCGACGGCGCGTCTTCCTTGAACATGACGTTGAAAACCAGCATCAGCAGGAACGCGACGACCCCCGCCACGATGAAGTACCAGCTCAGGCTCATCAACAGGCCGCCCGAGCGGCCGCCGACGGAACTGGCCGCGACGGCCAGCACGGCAGCCGTGAGCGTGAGGACGTAGAACACGGCGCGGGCGATCACCTGGATGCGGGCGCCGGCATTGGGCGTTGGCAGTTGCGGCATGTGCATGGGATGACCATCGCAGGGACTAGTTCAGTGTTTGCCGAGATAGTCCCACACTTCGGACAGGCCGCTCTCGCGCGCACCGTCGGACTGCGCTGCAAGCAGCCCAAAAGCATCCGGCACTGCACGCTCGCGCACGGAAGGATATGGCGTCTGAGCCGTGTCGTCGCAGGGATGGGTGCGGTTCCAGTCGGGTTCATCCATGGTGTGCTCCTTGGAAGAAGTCGTTGGGGCCTGCAAGCTTCCGGCCGAGCTGCGCTGCAGCATGTAGGACGCCGCGCCAATTACGGCGCTGGCGACCTAACCTCTTCCGGCACAGCGACATTGCCCACCGCCGCCTGAGCTTCAGAAAACAAAAAACCCTTCGGCCCGAAGACCGAAGGGAAGCAGTTTCCCGGAGGAGGAAGGGAAACATCACGGGCGGCTGCCTCGCCAGCACCCACCCGCGATCCGGTTACCGGCCTGCGGCCAGAAGGACTAAGTGAGCCGTCCAGCGCACACGCAAGGTCACTAAATTCCGTTCGTCGCTGCTTGTTGCACACATCGGCTGATCTCCTGATTTGGGCTGACCTCGTTTTTAGTCGCTGTCGCATCGGCAGCTTGTCGGAAGACACCGGTGAGCGCCCCGGCACTGCAACCAGGCTTCAAGCGCAGCAACAATGGGTGTCATGCCCAGAAACAGGAAAGCCCGCGCGAGGCGGGCCTGGAATTGGTCGTGAACTCTTACGCGGCCCACGTTACGGGGCATCCAGCCCAGGCGCCTGACGGCCCTACCGGGGGATGCTCGCAAGGGGCAGCTCACGCCATGAAGACGGCGATGAACGCAAGCAGGAACATCATTGCGCCGCCCATGACGGGCAGCACTATCGGCATGTACGGAACGACAGCCTCGATGGTGTCTTCCATCACGGTTTCGCTGGCTTCGCGCAGATCCGGGTCTGTGTATTCGTCCGGGCTCTTGCCATCGTCGAGGTCGCGGTCGTTGGTGGACATCGTGTCTCCTGAAACTGTGCTGATGGTCGCAGGATACGAATGCTGGTCACGTAGGACAGGAACGCAAGTGCGCCCTGAGCTGCGATCGATACGCACGATTGAATGGTCATAAAAGGTCTTGCGGCTTCGACGAAAGCATTCATCCGCGTGACATCGAGTTGCAAGCCCGATTGCAAAAGGTATCCCCGCCGAGGCCCCTGTCAGCGCACTCCTACAGTGAGTCAACCGCTCACCTTCCCGCTCCGCTCCGCCGTGCCGCTCGATCTGCTCAAGACCCTATCCTCTGAAAGTCTTCCGGTGACCATCTCGGATACCCGCCATTTCGCGCGCCTACGGATGCTGCTGGGCGCAGGCTGTATCGAAGCCACGCCGCCGCTCATCAGCCCGGAGACCACCGAGGTGGTGGTCCATGCCATCACCCAGCTCGGCTGGCGCACGCTGGGCAAGGAGCCGCCCGCAACCTGACCTGTACGCGTTGATCGATACGGGGCGCGCACGTCCTACAGCGTCCCTCAGGCGTGCGGCCTAAGGTGAAAGGCCACCTCCAGGAGCCCTCATGTATCCATTGCGCACCCTTTCGGTTTTTGCCGCCATCACCGTCGCGTTCACCCTGACCGCATGTCAGGACTCCAGAATCGGCGACCCGACATCACCCACCTCGCCTACGGTGCCACGCCCCGACACCGACAAACCTTCTCCCCGTTGACCGCCTTGCCCATCGCACTCCTGGCTGGCCGCGCCTGAGAATGACTCCTTGGTCAATAGTTTTCGAGCGGCGATACTGCTGCCCGCATGATCGCCCCCGTCCGCACCCTCATCGCAGCTGCGTTTGCAGCATGGTGCGCGGCCCCGGTCAGCGCTGCCGAACGCTCCTGGTTCACCGTCGTCGGCCACCCTGACCAGGCCGACGTCGACACCATTCAGGTCGATGTGGCTTCGATCCAGGGGAATGAAAACGAACGAACGGCGATGATTCGCGTGAGCCGTGCATCACTGCGCATTTCACCCTGGGCTGACGTGAAGTTCCGGTCTTTCGAGGCACTGGTGCACTTCGACTGCCCCAGCCGTATGGCACGCTATCGGGCAGTGACGTACTGGAGCCAGCCAATCTGGCAGGGCGAGCCCTTGCGATCGGTGACTTTCGGTCCCCAGAGCGATTCGCTGATGCGGTTTCGCGGCGTGGAACCCAACCCCGCAGAGCGCATCGTGCGTGCAGCCTGCGAATCGCACGGCATCAGCAGCGCCCAACCCCGACGCTGAACCCGGGTGGTGCGCGCCGCCTGAGAATCAGCGCATCTGGCCGCCGGGTGAGTGCGTGGCGACGATGTCGCCCGCCTGCAACTGGCCGCCGGGTATGCCCGGCGAACGAGACCTGCTGCGGTCGGCCAGCGACGACGTAGCGCGGCCCCACGAAGATGTGGAGCGCGTCCCGAATGCAGCGCCAGGCGCATTGGCTTTGCGCATCCGCATACCGGCAGCAGGAAACACATCGGACATAGGGACCTCCATTCGTCGAGATCCGGAGGATGAGGCCATGCCTGCGCAGCATGCGTAGGACACCACCGCATCACATTTCCAACGTGCTGCTGCGACGGATGAGCCAGGCGTAGCCGGATTGCAATGGTGGCGAAGTTCTCCTACATGGCGCTGGCGGGCCTGCAATGACACTCTGCACTGCAAACCTCCCGCCCTCATCCCTGATGGGGCTTCCGGCCCCTTGCCTCGCGGCAAGGGGCTTTTTCTTTTTGCGGAGTTGCCCGCCGGTGTGGAGTACGTCTTTGCCAGCGACGTCCATGAAAATGGAAAAAGCCCGCACAAGGCGGGCTTTTGGAATTGGTCGTGGGCTCTTACGCGACCCACGTTACGGCACATTCACATGCAGGAGAACCCGTTTGTTTTTCTCGTCGTGAGTTCTCTGTCGACGTGCCGCCGTGAGATAACGGCTTGCCTGGCCAGGCACCCGGCAGAGGCTGCAACTGCTTGCCGGAGAACTGCGAACTATAGCACAAACTGGATATTTGTCCAGTCAGTGCGTTCTCCTCACCGACAGGCGGGTACGGCAAGCCACGCAGCGTCGCGCACAGCGGTCCAGATTGCGGCCTTGCCGCCCAGCGGGTGACGGGCTTGCTCTATGACGCGGCTCCAGATCTCTTCCATCTTCTCGGGCCGATCGAAGGCGCCGACGCAATCCGGATGTCCGCTGTGCATCACGATCTGGTCCACCGCGCCCTGCAGGTAGCTGGTGCAGACCTCCTGCGCGTTCTCGCGCGGGCGCAGGGCGCAGTCGTCCACGAATTGCTGGACGGTGGCGGCGTTGACCGGCGCGGCCAGCACGGCAGGCACGGCGGCGCCGGCCGTGCCGAGCGCCAGCAACGCAGCGCGTGCGCCGCGCACCAACGTGCCATGCAGGGGTGAGGTTCGAGGTAGGCTCATGGAAAATTGCAGGGAAACGCGGCGAGATGCCACGCCCGTAGGATAGGCGATGCCGCCCCGCGCTCGCGTACCGCGCGCACGGCGCGACACGACACCATCGGAGGAAACCGGCTTGAAATTCCTGCAGAACGCTCTTGGACCCTGGGGGTTGCTGGCCGCCATCGGCATCTATGCCTTGCTCGTGTTCATGGCCGCTGGCGCGCTGTTCCCACGCAGCCAGGGCCTTGCCACGATCCTCATCCTCGCGCTCACGCTGGGCGGCGCGTGGCTGCTGCTGGGCGGCGGGCCGCCGCTGCAATTGCTGGGCTTGCGCTAGGCGGCCGCAGGCAGTTCCAGACGCTCCACGGCTCGGGCGTCCAGGCCGTACAACTCGGCCGCGTTGTCCAGCAGCACACGGCGTGCCAGCCAATCGACCTGGCGCGTGTTCCACACACCGCGCGAGTGGCCGTCGTTCAACACGTGATTGAGTGCATCGCGCGCCTGCGCGGCGGCGGCCACGTGGAATTCGGGCGCACCGGCATCAGAGCCATACAGCAGGCGGTTGGCCGGAAGGATCTCCAGCCACTCCGTGAGCTTCTGCCGCAGGTAGAAGTGGTGCAGGTACGGCATCCAGGAAAAGTCGAGGAACACGTTGCCATAGGTCTGCACCAGCGCCGCCATGTGGCTGGAGAACGGATAGCCGCCGTGCAGCAGCGTGATCTTCAGCCGGTTGAGCGAGCGGATGTTCAGGAAGGTTTCCAGCAACAGCGGCCCGCTGTTGCCGATCAGCATGCCCGGCTCGGGGTGCCCCATGCCCACGTGCAACTGCATGGGCAGGCCGTGGTCGGCCGCGTATTGCGCCACCCGGCGCACCACGAAGTCCTCGAGCGGGCGGCGCTCCACGTCCAGGCCGGCTGCCAATGCGGCGTAGGTGGCCGCCGCGTCGTCGAAGGAGGCGGGGCGGAAGTCGATCGGTCGCACGTAGGCCGATGCCACCTTGATGCCGATGACGCCCTCGCGCACGCGCCGCTCGATGGAAGCATCGACGAACTGCAGATATGCGTCGAAGGTGGCCGGCGGCGCATCCATGCCGTAGTGCGCCAGCTCGCGGCGCAACACGGCGGCGAAGCCGGCATGGAAGCGCTGGAACTCGGTGCCCCGCAGCTCGTCCGTCTGCCCGCTGTGGAACGGGTAGACGTACGGGTCGATCCGCATGATCTGCAGGTAGCGCACAGGATTCCACACCGAGCGGTCGATGTAGGGCACATCGGCCAGCACGACGGGGGTGTTGGCCACGCGCACCGCCTGGTCGTAACTGAACGAGGGGCCGCGGCTGCCCCAATCGAGCGCGCGAGCCATCTGCTCGTCCCAGCCCGCATCGGGGCCGTAGAGCTGCGCGCAGCCCAGCCGCAACGCGCGCGCGAAGAACGTGGTGGAACGGAACTCGACACCCTGCCGCATCAACGCCTCGGTGCCGTGCTCTGCGTCGAGCTGCTGCAGTGCGCCCGCGTCGCCACGGTTGCGCGCGGCGATGAAGGCGTCGTACACCTCGGCCGGCACGTTGGCCTCGAGGTGGTCGGTGGCGAAATGGCGTTCGATCTGGTCCACCGTGCGAAAGCGTGCCATCGACGCATGCGAGTGGTGGTCGATGGCGGGCAGGCCGCCGGCGATGTCGGGTGTCTCCATGGAATGCTTCCGATGAACGCGGCTGCCGCTCAATCGGCGCGGATGTCCTTCTCCTTGATGATCGCGGCCCATTTGGCGCTTTCCCGGCGCACGTGCTCGGCGAATTGCTCGGGCGTGCTGGCGCGCGGCGTGGTGCCGACGTTGCGCAGGCGCTCGGGCAGCTCGCCGCCGGCCAGTGCCTTGGCCGTCTCGGTGGACAGCTGCGTCAGGATGTCGCGCGGGGTGTCGCCATGCGCGCAGAGGCCGTACCACGACATCACCTCGAAGCCCTTGAGCCCCAGTTCGTTGAGGGTGGGCACGTTGGGCAGGTAGGGCGAGCGCTCCAGCGAGGTGACGGCCAGCGGAATGACTTTGTCGGTCTGGCTCTGCACGTACGTGCGTGCCGAAGGCAGCGGGTTGAAGTAGAGGTCGACATGGCCGCCCAGCAGGTCATTGATGGCCGCCTGGCCGCCCTTGAAGGGCGTGTGTGTGGCGGTGAGGCCGGCCTGGCGCAGGAAGAGTTCTGCCGTCAGGTGCGTGATGTTGCCGGCCCCGGCCGAGGCATAGAAGATCTTTTCCGGGTTGGCCTTCGCGTACGAGACGAAGTCGGCGTAGTTCTTCACCGGCATGCGCGTGCTGGCCACCAGCACCATCGGCGTGGTGCCGATCAGCGACACCGGCACGATGTCCTTGCCCACCGTGTAGGGCAGCTTGGCGTAGAGGTGGGGATTGATCGTCATCGGCCCGGGCGAGCAGATCAGCAGGGTGTGGCCGTCGGCCGGCTGCTTGGCAACGTGGCCGGTACCGATCTGCGCGCTCGCCCCTGCGCGGTTCTCAACGATGTAGGGCTGGCCCCAGGCCGTGCGGAAATGGTCACCGAGGCTGCGGGCGATCGGATCCAGGTCGCTGCCGGCCGGAAATGGCACCACGATCTTCAGAAGCTTGTTGGGATACGGCTCGCCATGGACGACGACACAGGAGGCAGCGAGCGCGATCAGCGCGATGGCACGGGCGAACGGTTTCATGGGTGGCTTTCCCGGAGGGTTGGGTTGTAGCGCTATAAAATCCTGCTGCCCGACGGTTCTAGGCGTCAGGCCACAGAAGGAGGCCGCCATGAGGATTTCACACCAGCACGGCTGGCAAATTGTAGCGCTACAATTTTCAGGCGCAAGGAGATCTGCGCGATGAAGGACGAGCGCCGCCCACGCGCCACGATGGCCGATCTGGCCGCGGCCGCCGGCGTATCGCCGATGACCGTGTCCAACTGCTTCAAGCATCCGCACAAGGTGCAGGTCGCCACGCGCAAGAAGGTGCTGGAGACGGCCGCCGCGCTGGGCTACGTGCCCAACCTGATCGCCAGCAGCCTGGCGTCCGGCAACAGCCGCATGATCGCGGCGCTGGTGCCCTCGCTGCGCAACTCCAACTACGCGCGCACGCTCAAGGGTCTGGGCGACCATCTGCATAACCGTGGCTACGAATTGCTGCTGGCCGAGGCCGACGATCCCGTGCGCGAAGAAAAGGTGCTGCGGGGCCTGCTGGGTCGGCGCCCGGCCGGGATCGTGATGACCGGCGGCGAACACAGTCAGCTGAGCATCGAACTGATCCGCCAGTCGGGCGTGCCGGTGGTCGAGACCTGGCGCCATGCCGAGCCCAGCGTGGACATGGCCGTGGGCTTCTCGCTGTTCGACGCCGCGCGCGACATAGCGAACATGATGGTGCGCAAGGGTCTGCGCCACATCGGCTGGGCCGGACACGATGAGCCCAGCAGCGAGCGCTACGTGCAGCGGCAGCTGGGTTTCCAGCAAGCCATGAATGATGCGGGGCTGCGCGCTGACCTAGTGTTCCTGGCGCCCGAGTCGTCCGGCTTCGCGGGGGGGCGGCTGGCCATGGAGGCCCTGCTGCGCCAGGAGCCCCGGCTGCAGGGCCTGTGCTGCGTCACCGACGTGATGGCGGCTGGCGCACTGTTCGAATGCATGCGCCGCGGCTGGAGCGTGCCCGAGCGTTTTTCGGTGGCAGGCTATGGCGACTACGAAATCGCGGCCGAAGTCCCGCCCGGGCTCACCACGGTCAAGACCAACGGAGCGGAGATCGGCCGCGCTGCCGCGGAGATGCTGCTGCAGAAGATCGAGACGGGTCACGTGGAGTCGACGGTGCGCCAGATTCCCTACGAGATCGTGATCCGGCACAGCCTCTGACGACGCGACCAGCCGCGCTACCCGACTGATCGACAGAAACAGCCTTGGCGGCAGGGCCATGACCACCCCGTCGCGCCAGTTCTCGCGTCGGTAGCGGACAATCCCCACTCGACTGCCAATCCCTGCTGCCGCGGAATCGTGCTCCGTGGTGTTGTATGAGAGTGGGGTTCACCTCCCCATGTTTCTACGGTCGCTCATCACCTGCACAGTGGAGCTGGCCATGTCCCCACCCTTTCCTGATTCCGGCTACGCGTCGGCCTTCGTGCTGGCGCGCGTTCTGGCCATTGTTTTTTCGGTACTCGCTGCCCTGTCCCTGCCGCTGCTGCAGGCGGCGGGTGCCCCCGCGCAGGCCTCCGCCGTGGTGGCCTGGGTGCTGTTCGGCGCCGCCGCGATCAGCTCGCTGGTGATGCTGGCCACGTATTGGGGCCTGGGGCGGATGCAGTCCTAAACCGGGTCGGCGCGCCGCGCCGCACACGTATCACCGCGCCGGTCCTACAGGCGGCGGGCGGCCCTGGGGCCAGAGTGGCTGCATGCCCCCACTGGAGACACAGATGACCTGCCCGCCTACTTCCGCTCGATCCGTTCTCATGCCGGCCCTGGGCGCTTGCGCGATCGTGCTCGCCCTTGCTGGATGCGACCGCCAAGGTGGTGCCGATCCCGGTACGGGCAACAGCTCGCCGACGGCTCCGGCCTCCACGGGAACGGCTGACCGCGCTACGCCCTCCGCGCCGGACACGCCGCCGGGCGGCAGCACGGGCCCCATGGGCACGGGCAATACCCCTGGCGCATCGGGCGCCGGCGCTCCCGACGTCGCCGTCAGCCCGCAGCCCAACGCAACAGCTCCGGTGCCCGCGAACACCGCGAGCGACATCCCGACTCCGCCGCCTCGCTGAACCCCCCTCAGGACCCGACATGACGCAGCAACAGACCTCGACTCCTCACCCCGGCGGACCGCAGGCTCATGAGGAAGCCAGCGAAGGCAAGCGCTCGGGCAACGCCACACCGAATATCGAGCAAGCTCGCCGGGCCGGCATCGATTCACCTGCCCAAGGCAGCGGTCAGGGCAAGGACATCGAAGCGGAAAACCCGGGCCGCGCCCGCCGCGACTGAGCAGGCCCACGGTATCATCGCGGGCCTTCGCGCGACATGGCCCTGCCGCCCTGACCGCGCGTAGCTGCCCGTAGCTCAACTGGATAGAGCAGCTGCCTTCTAAGCAGCAGGTCGGCGGTTCGAGTCCGTCCGGGCAGGCCAGCATGAGGTCGCCTCTCAGCGCAGGCGTGCCAGCAAGGGTAGCCACCGGCGCACCCTTGCACATGTCATTTGACGTAGGCCATCGGTCGACACGTCGTTAGACTGGCTGGACATCCAGTGGTTGTCACTCCACTGCTCCTCTCCTTCCCTAACACGTGCTCAAACCCATCCTTCTCGTCGAAGACGACGCCCGCGATCTTGAACTCACAATGATCGCGCTGGAGCGCAGCGGCTTGGCGAACGACGTCGTCGTGGTGCGCGACGGCGAGCAGGCCTTGAACTACCTGCGGCGCCAGGGCGACTTCGCCAGCCGCCCCGAAGGCAATCCGGCCTTCGTGATCCTCGACCTCAAGCTGCCCAAGATCACGGGGCACGAGGTGCTGGATCAGGTGCGTCAGTCGCCCGAACTCCGCGCCATGCCGGTGGTCATCCTCACGTCGTCCCATGAAGAGCCTGATGTACTGCGCGGCTACCAGCTCGGCGTCAATGCCTACGTGGTGAAGCCGGTCGACTTCACGCAGCTGGTGCACACCGTGAGCGAGCTGGGCATGTTCTGGGGGGTGCTGAACGAGCCGCCGCCAGGCTCTGCGCGGGTGAAGCGAAAGCACGGATGACCTCGCTCTACAGCGTCGACCTGGGCACCGAAGAGATCGACGGCTTCCAGCTCGACTACACGCGTGGCCAGTCCGGCGACGACTACCTCTATCACAGCGTCCAGATCGGGCGCAGCCAGCATGTGCTCAGCCGCATCACCGTCTACAAGCCAGGTCTGACCGACGACGAGGCCGTGATCGCGATTCGCCGCCGCGCGCTGGAGTGGATCGACGATTTCCGTCAGCGTGTCGGTTGAGGACTGACCTCGGCCTCGGCCGCACCCGCCCCGCCCCGCGATCGCGATGGCACACAGCGGGCCCGAGCGCGTGCTTCAACCGACGCCAGCCGCCAACGGCTGGCGCCCGTGGCTCAAATCCCTGCGCCCGCCTCGACGAACACCCGCGCGCGGCGCGGTGTCACCACGAGGGTCTCGCCTTCCTTCAGGCCGAGTTCGCGGAACTGTTCAGCCGGGATCTGCGCCTCGATCAGCGATTCCTTGCCGGGCGCACCGCCCTCCTCCGTGGCCACCAGTTCGAGCCGGGCGATGGGCCCGACGACGATGGCGCGTTCGAGCTGCGCGACGATGCCGCGCGGCTTGCCCAAGGCGTCCACGTTGCCGCCGGGTGCCCAGCGCTGCACGTCGAGATCGTGCGGACGCACATAGGCGAAGGCCTTGGCGTTCTGCGCGCCCGCGTGCTCGGGCGAATCGAGCTGGATGCCCTCGACCGTGACGGCACCTTCGTGCGCGCGGCCGTGGAACAGGTTCACGTCGCCCAGGAAGCCGTAGACGAAGGGGCTGGCCGGGTGGTCCCACACCTGCTGGGGCGAGCCCACCTGCTCGATGTTGCCCTTGTTCATCAGCAC